>CAIYES010000180.1 GCA_903925275.1 uncultured Bacteroidales bacterium | reverse complement strand
CGCAGCTATGCTGCTTTGTTATTCACGACCAATTATTAGTGTTACAAAGATTAGGCAGCTATGCTGCCAATTGGGGAGTGGCGCTGAATGCGTCGGAATAATCAAGGAAGCAAGTGTAAAACCCCCGGATTTTTCGCTTGATCTTACCTTCCCCCCCCCCAGATTTATCTCTTGATCCGTAAAATGACGAAAAAATATTTCAGGTTATGTAAAAATAAACTGCCGGAGCCTTTGCATGAAGTGAAGCGCAGGGTCCGGCAGGTTTAATTATGGCTGACTCATTATCGGATAATATAGCTGAGGCCAATCTTAAGGTTTAGCATCTGGAGATCTTTTGATGACCAGTTGTTGGTGAAATCGATTTTGTTGGTGGTCCACTTATAGTTAAATGCAATCAGCGCACCCCACGATGAGTAATACCCAAATTTCACCAGTGCCCCGATTTCAGGAGTCAACGAAAAATCCCACCGGGTTTTATAAAGATCAAATTCCTGAATCAGTAAATGGTGCTCCATGTAATCACCGCCAATGCCAAGTCCAAGATAGGGCGAAACCATTTTATCGGGAATGAAATGGTAGGCAATGACTGCCTGGAAAGGGACCATCCAGGTAAAACGGTAGTTGGTGGCTGTAATGGCCGATCCATCGTTGCCATAATAGGTCTGGTAACCATAACTCTGCGATACACGTTGCCAGCAGATGTTGAAACCCGCTGCCAATCCGCCTTTAATGAAATACCGGCCGCCAAGATCAAAACCTGCAGGACTGGCATTCCCTACCCATTTGTTGAAGTCTCCCATGGTAAATGTGGTATTCCATGAGAAGGTATAGTATGAACTGGGTTTAAAACCCATAGAAGCTGGTTTATCCTGGCTTTGTGCCAGTCCGGTCATTAAAATGAATACCGTTAAGATTGATAGTATCTTTTTCATTTCAGATTTCTTTTATGGGTTTTTATTTCGAACTTGTTTGAATGGCGGGCGTTTGTTTAAATGCCTGATCAACACTACTCAGGACTTCGGATTTGGTATGATCGCCGGTGAGCAATCCCCTGATATAGGCGTTCCATTTGACCATAACCTTACCGTCGACCGGCGTTTTTAAGTCAACCATATCAATGAGCACAGTGCCGGTTGAATAGGAGGTGATGTAAGTCGGATAGTACGGATAACCGTATCCATAATCGGGATATCCCCACCAGCCTGGTGAATAGTATCCCGGGTATCCCCAGTACCATCCTGGCGAATAAACCGTTGTAGTGGTGTTTTTGATGGCAGTTACATTGATGCCGAGATCAGGTTTGGTGCTGCCTGTTGCTGTCACAAATCCGCGTTTTAACATATTCTTGGATATCTGATCCAACAAGGCCATTGCATTTGCATCTGTAAGATAAGCGGTGTCTTTTCCATTGATGTAGGCAACTTTTGGAACAACCGAGAAGGTTTTGTAAGTGTTGAAATCGGCCGTTACATCATACTTTGTATAAATTACAAGATCTTCGGTCAACCGGATAGAAGAAGGTGGATATTTCGAACACGAACTAAACACGATCAGCCCCAGTGTAAAAATGGTTAACAGTTTTGTTTTCATAAAGTCAAGAGTTAAGTATTATTAGAATTGAATATTTCCTTTGAATTGCGATGTTATTTGATTTTTCCCAACCGGAAAATCAAACCGCCGGTGAATCCGAACTGGAAGAGGGTGGAATAGACTGAAACACCTCCGCTGGGTCCGCCGCTTCCGATAAACATTGAAAATGCAGTACCCTGCGCCGGAACAAGGCATTGAGCCTGGAGACGAAGCCCCACCCTTTTACTGAAATAAATTTTCGCGCCTGCATTGAGTCCCATCGAGAAGAACCAGGCATCGGCATAATCATCTTTGGGGGCAAACAAACACGCTCCAAGGTTGAACCCGACAAATGGGGATACAGTCGGATTGACCCTGAAATTTTTTGTAAAACCAACATGCATATAATTAATACTCAGGGGAACTTCCTGGTAACTCAGGTTATTTACCAGGTTAAAATAGGTAATGCCCGCCTTGGTGTCCGACCGGTTATAAAGCAGGTCAACATCCATCACCCGGCTGATGGCAATACTGATCATTCCGCCGTACTGTGCATTGCCATTCAGGTAAACATCTCCATAGTCACCCTGCATGGTGCCGGGAAATACATAGCCACCGAATGGCGTCACTTCTACCCTTTGTGCAAATATTATAAAGGGCAGGCAAATCATGACAGCAAGAAGTAAAATTGTTTTTTTCATAGTGTTGGATTTAGAAAATAGTTATCGGACAAAAATAGTAATTAAAAGTGAAACCCTATTTGAATAAGGTAGCGGAATCCGAGGCTGAATAAATCGAGTTTTCCATGTTGTCGGAATGATTTGTTGATCACAAAATCACCGATTAATGGGTATTTCTCTATTAATTTGTTATATAAATTTTCATTGATCTCTTTCAGATCACTAAGGTTAATGTTACCGGTGATATCAACGCCGCCTCCATAGTAACTGAAGGAAGGTCCCATAAGAATAAAATCAAGTGTAAGCCGCTTCCAGAATACGAACTGATAGCCCAACTCGACCCCCAGGTTAAAAACATAAAAACTTCCTTTGACCAAACCTGCACTGTCGAGCGAAGTGTTTAACACATCAACATTATTTTTAAAATGATACCCATAATAGCTGGCGAATGGCGCCACGTAAATTCCGTCGGGAACAGGGCGTGCATTTCGTTTCATCAGGTAAAAACGGTATTCCAGCGCGAGGTTGATCCCGTATTTTTGCCGGCTGGTGATGCCAACAACGTTTGCGATTGTATCTTTAAAAAGGCTGGGGAATTCAAGGTAACCTACTGTAAGGGATATGGTTTGTTTTGGGTTCAGCACCCGTTCATAACACAATGTCACGTTTTTCTTACTCCAAAGCATCATTGGCGTTGGATTGAATTTGATGACATTTTTATGAATGGGCAGGAGCAGATGGCTCAATGAATCCTTTTTCTGTGCAAGAACCATGCATGAAATGAGAAAAAATACTGAAAATAAAACCCAATGTTTTTTCATTTGATAAATTAGATCCCGTTTAAATTTTCTAATCCAGTTGTATTATCATGTGTAACCTGTGCCGTAGGCACAATAGACGGGTAGAAGTCGACCGTTTTAAACGCTGTCTCATCCCGTACGGGACGAAATAATGCATCTATGCCCGTTTTTCTCCCATCTGAAATCCCTAACGGGATTTAAAAACAATTTTAGAGTCTGTTTAAATTTCTTATTTAGTTATATTTCTGTGTGTAAGACTGTGCCGTAGGCACAAAATCTGTATAGAAATCGAATAT
>CAIYES010000179.1 GCA_903925275.1 uncultured Bacteroidales bacterium | reverse complement strand
TCATTGCCCGGATGCTTCATGATCATCAAAAATGTGAACATCTTGCCCTGAAAGCCATTCCAGGGTTCAATATCAATTCCGTGAGCTATGAGATGCTGGGCCCGGTGTTTGATAATGACTATGGGGTGTTGTATTCATTTAAAATTGTAGATTTATCTGACTTTGATTTCAATCCCTTAAGATGGATATGACATCAATTCACTTCATTTTTTTCCGGCAAATATTTTAGATTTTTAGATCATTACAGAGCACTCTTACATTTTCATAAAAAAAAAATTGGAAATGTTAGTCAGGATATAACTTTTGTCTATATTTGACTTGGTTTTACTCTATATTGGATATTACGCTCTAATTGACCCCTCTTATACGCTTCAAATTGACCCCCCAAAGTTAACTGCCCTGATTTAAGATTTATCATACCTGAGAATGCCATAAGCAAAGTTATACTTTATTGCATTGTTATTATATTCATTTCCTTTTTCATTCCGTATCTTTTTCTTAAAGACTCACCGTTAAGCTCGATCCTATGGGCATCATGGACAATGCGGTCCAGGATGGCGTCAGCGATGGTTTGTTCTCCGATTATGTCGTACCAGTTTATCACCGGCAGTTGGGATGTAATGATCGTTGAGCGTTTGCCGTGACGGTCCTCCATGATCTCCAGCAGCATGTTGCGGTTCTGGCTGTCAAGAGGTTGCAGGCCAAAGTCATCAATGATAAGCAGATCCTGCTTTTCGATACGGGCAATTTCTTTTACATAAGAGCCGTCTGCCCTGGACATCTTCAGTTTGGAGAAAAGCTTGGATGCATTGGTGTACAAGACTGAATGCCCGAGCATACATGCCTGGTTGCCCAGGGCCGAAGCGACAAAGCTCTTGCCTATTCCGGTACTTCCAGTGATGAGGATATTCTCATGTTTATCAATGAAACTGCCATCGGCAAAACGCATCATCATGTTTTTATCCAGGTTGCGGTCAATATCAAAGTGAAGTTGTTCAACATTGGCTTTATACCTGAACTTAGCTTGCTGGATGTGCCGTTCAATGCGACGGTTGCTTCGATCATCGTATTCTGATTCTACTAAAAAGGCGATCAGTTCATCGGCAGTAAGGGTGTTTAACTGTCCTGATTCCAGGCTGGTCTTAAACGCCCGGTGCATACCATGGAACTTCATTCTTCGCATTTTTTCAAGGGTTTGATCATTCATGACGTTGGTATTTAAGTGGTTAATTAAAATAGGATTCTCCACGGATATTTTCATGTACAGGCAAAAGTGTCCGGACCGGCAGTTCTGTTTCCTCCTCCAGGTCCAGTTTCTTTTCAAGGATGGTCTTTACGATCTTATAATTGTAAAGGCCATATTCCATGGCCCTGCGGCAGGCATTGTTCAATCGTTCCGGACCCACTTTTTTGCAACAGTTTAACACCCCCGCGCAGGATTTAAACGACTGATCGGGATGCTGAGGCTTCTGAAGGATCTTGATTACAAGGTCTTTTACATCAGGGCCTATGACAGCGGCACGTTCTATCATCCTTTCGGGAGTCCAGTCCTTGCGGAACTGGTGCTGCGGAGCCTGGAAAGCTTCGGTAGTC
>CAIYES010000178.1 GCA_903925275.1 uncultured Bacteroidales bacterium | reverse complement strand
CAACATCCTGATGACCATCGGGTTCCTGGCCATCTCCGTGTACATCAACCTGCTCTGGCTGATCCCGGTTTTTTTCAACAAAAGGAAGTTTTTCCTCTTTTTTATCCTTGAACTGGCCAACATTCTCCTTTTCATCCTGTTAAATTATTTTGTCACCTATGTTTTTGAAGGGGGAAAGCATCCCAATTTCTTTACGGAATTCATTGCTGAGTTTATCCTGATCCTCCTGTTCCTGGTTGTTTCAACGCTGCTGAAGGTCATGCGTGATTCGATCACGTTGCAGGATGTGGAACTTCGCATGAAGGAGGTGCAGAAGCAGAAAATTGAATCTGAACTCCGTGCGCTCAAGGCCCAGGTCAACCCCCATTTCTTTTTCAACACCCTGAACAGCCTCTATTCCCTCAGCCTCGACAAGTCGGACATGGCACCGGAGCTGATCCTGAAGCTCTCCGACCTGATGCGGTATGTGATCTACGAGTCGAACGACGACCTGGTGCCGATCGGAAAACAACTGGAATTCCTTCAAAGCTATGTTTACCTTGAAAGGCTTCGTGCCGATGAAAACCTTCAGGTTGATTTCGAGGTGAAAGGCGCCAACCTCGACCTGAAAGTTGCCCCGCTGCTGTACATTGCATTCATTGAAAACGCATTTAAGCATGGATCGAAGGCCAGGAGTGACAACCCGTTCATCCGCATCGCCTTTGACCTTGAACACGAAGACCGCATCGGTTTTTATATTGAAAACAGGATTGATCCCTTCCATGAAAAAAAGCCCGCCGGGGGATTCGGTTTGTCGAACGTAAAAAAAAGACTTGAGTTGCTCTATCCCGGCAAATTCGATCTGAACCTGAAGGAATCGGAATCCGTTTATCGTGCAGAATTAACTATCTTCGTGTCATGAATATCCGTTGTTTGATCATTGATGATGAACCGCTGGCGCAGCGGGTCATCGAAAAATATGCCGAGAACATCCCGTTTCTCGAGATCGTTGAAAAGTGCAGCAACGCGGTGGAAGCCATCGAGGTGCTGCATAACAGGGAAGTCGACCTGCTGTTCCTCGATATCAACATGCCCCGGCTCAGTGGCATGGATTTCCTGAAAACCCTGAAAAACCCTCCGCTGGTGATCATCACCACGGCCTATGCCGAATATGCCATCCAGGGGTATGAACTTGACGTGGCCGACTACCTGATGAAACCTTTCGCCTTTGACCGGTTTTACAAGGCGATCCAGAAGGTTGAAGAACTTATCAAAGGCCGGGAATTGCCGCATTTTGAGCCGAGGGAGGCCGGCAGGCAGGAGGAGAGCTTTATTTTTGTAAAGTCAAGCAAGAAAACCTATAAGGTAAACCTCGATGAGATCCTTTACATCGAGGCCCTGGGTGATTATGTAAAGATCTATACCACCGACAAGATGATCATCAGTTACCAGTCCCTGAAAAACATTGAAACACTGCTCCCGGCCTCGTCCTTTCCCCGGATCCATAAATCGTTCATCATTGCCTTGTCGCGCATCGACCTGATCGAAGGAAACCATGTCAAAATTAAAGACAGGCAGATCCCGATAGGGACCAATTTTAAGAATGATTTTGAGAGGCTCATTAAGTCTATATAATGCAAACAATGCAGGCAATGCAAACAATGCAAACAATGCATACAATGCAGGGATTGCGTTTAGGGGACGCTGAGGGAGATTCCGCGGAAGTATTCGAGCAGGGAGCCGGAGATGATGAAGGCGCCGATGATCATAAATAGCAGGCCGACGATTCGGTTCATCCAGAGTTTTACCTGGGGATTGCCAGCGACCTTGATCTTGTTTGCCAGGACCACTTTCAGGATGTCGGTCATCAGGATGACGGAGAGGGTCCCGATGAAAAACAGGGCCACCGCCCGTTGATTCCCGCCATAGGTTGCATTGATGGCAAGCATCGAAGTGATCCAGAAAACCCAGAGAAACGGATTGGCGAAGTTGAGGACGAAGCCCTTGAAAAAATAGGGGAGCGGACCTTTCTGCTTTACCTTGATTTCGTTGATGGCCTCAACCTGCTCGGTCATCGGCACCTTCTTGAAAAAGGTATAAATTCCGTAAACGGTCATCACGACGCCACCGATGATGCCGAGTACCAGGTGATATTTGGGATTGGTAACGATGGCCGAAGCGCCGAAATAGAATCCGACCACCAGGGCCAGGTCGCTGACAAAGATCCCGGCAGCAAGGAATATCCCGATCTTTATCCCGTGCTTGATGCTGGTCTGAAGCAATGCAAACAAGGCAGGACCAACGGAAATGGCAACCGTCAATCCGAGGATGATACCTTCAAATAAGGGATGTAGAATTGAACCCAATTATGTTTGTGTTTTGTATTTTCTGATATGTTCCACCCATTTTTCATGCTGGTCATTCTTAAGGACCCTGGGGAATTTGTTTGCACCTCCCTCTTTTCCCCGCGACTTCATCCAGTCGTGAAACACCTGCAAAGGTAACACTTCCACCAATACGTTTTTAATGGCTTCGATGCGTTCAACCCGGTAATCGTCGTTCAGCACTTTCAGGTATTCGTCGAGTTTGAGGGACGCAATTTCCGGATCGAGGGCATCGTCGGTGCCGAGATACCACTGGTGTGCAAAAAGATTCCCCGAACGTATGCCCGTGAGGGTGAACTCGTTGATTTTCACGTTGAGTTCGTCCTGGAGCATCCTGATAGCACGGTTCAGGTTGTCCTGCGACAGGTGTTCGCCGCAAAGGCTGATAAATTGCTTGGTACGGCCGGTCAGCACGATTTCGCTGCGTTTTTTTGAAACGAACCTGATGGTATCGCCGATCAGGTACCGCCAGGCGCCGGCGCAGGTCGAAAGCAGCAGGGCATAGTCGCGTCCCTCTTCCACCTGGCCGATGGTGAGCGTTTCGGGATTTGGCTTCAGATCTCCTTCACTGTCGAAATTGTGGTCGTT
>CAIYES010000177.1 GCA_903925275.1 uncultured Bacteroidales bacterium | reverse complement strand
TCCACGATATAATAGGTTGACATCTCCTTTTTGACAATGCCGGTCTTAACCAGGGCATCCACCACGATATCCCAACTGTAAATGACGATTGGGGAGTTGAAAATATTTTCAGAGCGCACTATTTTGTCTCCCTGTTTGAGTTTAAAGATCTCGAGTGCAACCTGGCTTGAAGGCCACAGAAAGTCGGTCTCGCTTTTTACTTCCTCACTAACCATTTCAATGGAGCCGGCACGCACATAATCTACTACTATCCCGTACTTCTTTTTCAATATGGTTTTAACCTGCTCGTTCTCAAGAAATGAACTTTTCTCACTTCCTATGATCCCTTTGATACGAATCTCGGGTTTTTCATTGCGGTAAAACCAGTAGCCAAATCCTATGGCAGCAGCCAGCAACATTATTCCTAATCCAGTCAGTAACCCTCGCATAATCTTTATTTTAAATCCTCCGCTCTAAATGTTTTCTCAAGTGTTTCAATTTCAACGTCCAGATCCATGACATCATTGCTGAGCAATTTCGCTAATTGTTTATCAAAAGCCACGTCAATTGAACTAAGCATGTTCTCAGCTTTCAGCAATGCCTTTGAGATTTCGGGGGACTGAACATCCTGAATAGACAATTGGGAGTATTTATTGACAATACTGATGCTTGTATCGAAATAGTAGGAAAGAAATTGCCGTGCAACTTTCATTTTCTCCGGATCTTTCCTGATATTTTCATAGATTTTTTTTACAACAGTGATGATATGGGCGATCTTTGCGCGTACATTTTCGTTTCGGATCTGTTTGGCAAGTTTCTCCAGCTCTCTGATCTTCTCTTCACTTTCCTTTAGCACGTTTTGCACCATCTCTGTCGTGATCCCATTTCCCGGGTGAATGGCAAACTGATCCTTCGGTCGAAGGGCAAACAGGATGACATAGATGCCGAAAAATGTTACAAAAGAGAGGACTCCGGTGATTAAAATGCTGAATTGGAGCAGGAAAAAGAGGCCAAGCATAACCAGTCCGGCAGCAATCCCGGAAATGATCCCGGCGACCGTTGTAAATTGTTTCATCAGTTATAACCTTTTACCTTCCTGAAAGCGCCGATCAGGTCTTTCCTGCCGTCAAACACTGCCCCATTTGTAAGATTGGCAATCTGGGCCAGTTGGGCATCGGAAGCATCGCCAAATTTAATTAAAAAAATGGGTACATCCCTCCCGTTCTTTTTCCAGGCTGTTTCGAGATCTGCATACTTTTTACCGGTATTGGATGCCCCGTCAGTCATGAGTATTATTGCCGGAATATATTTTGCTGAATCAGTCATTACGAGCTGCTCCATAGCAAGAATAGCGGGTGAATAAATATCTGTGGCTCCATTGGTTTTGGTTTCCCAGATTTTCGTCAATAAATTAACCATTTCGGTCTGTTTGTTTCCCTCTACCTGCCATGCATCAAATATCGTCGCGGCAAATGGTATGACAACCGTGATATCAGTGGGCGAACTTTGGAGGAAGTACTTTTCTGCCTTATCCTGGTCAAGGAGGATTTCCATTGCTTTCTTTACCAGTTCGGAGTTCTCTCCGATCATGCTTCCCGAAAAATCCAGGCAGTAAAAAGTGAGCGAAGGTTTTCTGAACATGGTTTGATAAAGATTCAGCGCTTTTAGGATTACCTCTGCCCTGGGTAGTTTGATGGGCGAAAGTATCTTTTGAGGGTCGATTCCCCAGGCGGGGTTGAATACTTCAACAGGGGCGTTTTTCAACTCTCCCGCAAAACCGGTCCGCCTTCCGAGCTGTAAAAGCTGGCGCTGAACCGGTTCGCTCAGCAGATAGGCCTGGAGTTCTTTAAAAAAAACCTCCTTTTTGGCATCGCCGTTATCAATATAACCCAGTTGTGAATCGGCAATTACAAGGCCATCAACGGGATAAACAAGATACAACGGTTCCTTTCCCTGCCGGGTAAGTTCCTGGTTTGCCTCAATCATGAGCGCTTCATAATTCACCATGGCATCGTAGCCACCTTTGAGAAAAAGATCCTTTAACCATGCCGAACTGCCCGAGGAGCGGTTTATCCCAGCGAGGAGATCGGTGATCTCTTTCTTTAATTCCGGCTTTTCGAGATCGGCTTCGGTAATATATTCCGGATTGCCAAGCAATGCATACAAAAAACCGATATAAGCGCTGGCCCCTGAATTGGATTGTGAAGCGGAGGTCATGATAAACCGGAGTTTCTTCTCCCGTATTGCCTTCAGGATATCGCCCACCTTAACATCCTTGCCCATAAACCCAAGATTTTGGGCAATGCTTTTTCTTATGCCAAACACAACCGGTGACGTCATGATGGATTGGGTATACTTAACCTTTCGCTCACGGTCGCCCAGCGTTATCCAAATGCCGCTTGCCGGCCATACCGCATCATATTTTGAAGTGTTTTTCTGCAGCTCCAGCATGATATCGACCGATCCTTCATATTTGAATTTGGCAAGTACATTATTTTTTCCGGCGAATTCAGTGACCATCTTCTCCAGAGGTCCGTTTTCAGATCCGGAAAGGATTATAAATTCCTTTGGCTGTTTTTTACAGGAATTCAGTGACAACAAAATAAAAATTGTCGCCAGCATAATGGAAACTCTCTTTATAAGGGAAAGCAGAAGGTTTGTCTTCATAAGGTGAGAATATTGCATCCATAAATAATCAATCGACCGGTACTGGCACACCTGAAAAAACTACAATATTAACACATAAAAGCTGAATCTGTGTTAAATTAAGGTTAACAAAGGGCGGTTGTTCCAAAGATCTATTAAAGTTATTTTTTTAGTTGATTGAGAAGCGCAATCATGCCAGTGATGGATTTGGTCAGCAATCAGCCACGAAGTGGCGTAACATAATTAACCGTGGGTGAAGCCCACGGTTGTTGCAAATCACGCCCAACTTTAGCCCTGAAAGGGCGGCATATTGCTGCTACTGTGAAATATAT
>CAIYES010000176.1 GCA_903925275.1 uncultured Bacteroidales bacterium | reverse complement strand
TCCATAAGAATCAGTTAATCCGTAATCAAAATAGATATGAACAGATGAGTTATTCGGATTGACAGTACCGTTCATCTGGGCTGATGTTCCTGCTATTTCGGTAGCCGCAACAGTTGTGACAGTGGGGGCAACCGCATTGGTGGTAAATGACTGGGTTCCTCCGCCGATATAGCCACCGGGGCCAAATCCGACAATTTCGTAGTAGTACGTTGTATTGGGACTCAACCCTGTTAAATCGGCATTGATATCGGTCGGGGTGTTGCCTGCGACAACGTTGAAATTGCCTATCATCACATTGCCGAGGGCAGGAGTTAATCCATAATGGAATTCAACATTGGTGGGACTGTTGTTTGCCGTCACGGTACCATCCATGGTTGCGCTGGTTGAAGTAATGGCTTTGGCAGCGTTTGTGACAACGGTAGGTGGCGTAACCGCGGCGATGATGTTCGCGCTGAAATCGGCAGCATTGCCGTAACCGGGATCAATGCATGGATCCGTGGGCATTGCGTTGTGGGAGGCCATGAACCTGAGGCGGTGCGAGCCGTAATAGCCCGTTACCGGAACGGTAAAGCTACTGGTGTAGGTGACTCCCGGATTGTCGCAATACATGGTTGTCAGCACCTCACCGGGAGAATTGAATATCCCGTTATCATCATAATCAATCCATACCTTCACCCAAATCCCGACATTGCCGGTCTGGACTGATAGTGTGTAATATCCGCCCTCAGCCAGGTCAGTGCTCGCACCGGTATAATCCTGGTAATAGGCGGGACTTCCTGAACAGGTTATTGCCTGGTTGATGGAACCAAGCTGAAATTGGGTTACCATATTCCCCATATCACAACCCAGTGTGAAATTAGGAGTACAATACTGTGCTTTCAAACCATTGGCCATTAAGAGAAACATGATGGTCAGGAAAAGGTAGGAAATTTTTTTCATTTTTTATGTTATTACGTTAGTATAATACGTTGATATTCAGTTTTTATTTATATGGATTAGCAAATGATGCATGATAAAAAGGCAGTAACTTTCCTTCAACTGAAAATTTGATTACCGGTAATACTTTGACCCGTTCCGGGGAGGAGTATGTTTGGCAGGAGGATAATTCGTATCATGGCGGTCCTGTTAGGTTTTGGAACAACGGAATCAATTACGCGGCATAAAACTAAAGAATAAAAATGAAAATTGAAACAAGAAATGTAAAATTAATATACCTTTAACATGGGTTTTGCGTTGAAAGTTGAAAAAAGGTAAGGTGTCTACTATAACAAATCCCGGCTTAAAATATTCTATTAGTGTTTCATCATCTGCTATATTAGAATCAATCTAAATTGCATATTGCAAAACGCATGCTTTTTCTACTACACCAAAGATTCCGTTTTTTCTTCCTGTTTGATTTTATATCGTTGGTCCGCAAGACCCTAACAGGTTAAAATTGACATGGCATATTTACAGGTAGGCAGGTGTTGAAATCAGGATTCTTTTTCAAACCAGCCCCATGTTTTTTTTACAGGACGATGGCCCGAGGAAGGAAAAACGTTTATCTTTGCCGCTTGAAATTTTGGTTGCCCGCAAACGGTTTCAGGTTATCAGAGGCATCCATACCATGCGGTAGTAGCTCAGATGGTAGAGCATCAGCTTCCCAAGCTGAGGGTCGTGGGTTCGATCCCCATTTACCGCTCCTTCAGAATTCGTTTT
>CAIYES010000175.1 GCA_903925275.1 uncultured Bacteroidales bacterium | reverse complement strand
GAAATTTGTAGTTCCGGCTGCAACGGTCACATACTGAATCGCAGGGGTCACATTAAGTGTTGGTGAAGAGCCTGCCTGTGTCACGGTTACCACAACCGGGCCAATACCATTGACAAGTACGGTGATTGTTGCTACACGCTCGACATTTGAAGCATTCTCCTGATAAGATGCACTCAATGTTCCGTTCCCTGTTCCGGAAGACGTTACGCTGCACCATCCCTGGGCACAACTGGCTGTCCATGAAGAATTGGTCGTTACCGCAAAACTGGTACTTCCAGCCGGGGCGCTCACATTCTGATTATTCGGTGTTACATTTAACGTTGGAGAGGCTGCTGCCTGTGTTACTGTTACTGTTATCGGCGACAAACCGGTTACCGTAATCGTAAGGGTTGCAACACGCGAACTCGTTGTGGTGTTTTCCCCGTAAATCACATCAAACGATCCATTTCCACTTCCCGAACCCGGGCTGGGCACACACCATGACATATTGCTGGCGATAGACCAGCTTGAGTTGGAAGTTACGTTAAACGTAACAAAACCTCCGGGAGCTGACACATTCTGGTTCGATGGTGTAACGGAAAGCGTTGGTGCTGTACCAGATTGGGTAACCGTAACGACGACCGGCGAGAGACCTGTAACTGTTACTGTTATGTTGGCGACCCGTGGGATGGTCAAAAGGTTCTGTGTATACGTTGCTGTAATCGTGCCATTCCCGGTACCCGAAGGGGTTACCGTGCACCATGTCTGATTGCTGGTAACCGTCCAGGAAGAGTTGGAAGTGACGGTGAATGGAGTCGTCCCTGCAGAAGCAGAAACATTCATGTTTGAAGGGGTCACCGCCAGTGTGGGTACCAGGGTCCCAGCCTGAGTGACCGTAACAACCGTCGGTGAGAGGCCCGAAACAGTTACGGTAATATTTGCAACCCTGCCTCCCGGAAGAGTGTTTTGTGTATAGCTGGCCGTAATCGTGCCATTGCCAGTTCCGGAGGGGGTTACGGTACACCATGTCTGATCGCTTAAAACCGTCCAGGAAGAGTTTGATACAACGTTAAAGGCAGTTGTACCAGCCGGTGTTGTTACATTCTGATTAGGTGGGGATACAGCAAGTGTCGGGCCAGTTGAAGTACCTGTAATAGAAACATTGTCGATCGCCCAGGAATAACCCCAGGTACCGGTATAATTCCATTTGAACTTCACCTGAGCCTGGCCTGCAACCGAAACAATGTTTTGGTTAAATAATTCCGGATTAGTGGCTGATGTCGTACTAAATTGTTGGATCTGTGTCCAGGTTGTTCCATTATTGATGCTGTAAGATACGGTTCCTGAAGATCCTGAATAACTTAAAAAGTAATGAGAAAACTGCAGGTAAACCGCAGTAAATCCGGTAAGATCGAGGGTTGGGGTCACCAGATCAGCATTCTGCGTACTGCCCGAACCATACGTGTCGCTGTCTAAAAATGCGTAATTTCCGGTTAGCACCGGATTAGGCGTTTGCCCGGTAATCGTACCAAATTGCCATATTTGTCCATTTCCCTGGTGATCAATCTGCGACCAGCAGGATGGTAGCACTCCATTGGTAAACCCTTCCGTAAAAGGGAGTGAATTAAAGGTGCAACTGATCACATTGATGTAGTTTGTTTTGGTAATTGAATTGCTGCCATAAGAATTGGTTGCTGTAAGGGTCACAGAATAATATCCAATTGCAGAAAAGGATACCTGAGGGTTCCTTGTTGCGGAGTTGGTCCCATTTAAATAAGTTACTGTTGCAGGACTGAAACTCCAGCTCCAGCTTGTAGGGTTATTGCTCGAAAGATCAGTAAAATCAACCTGTGTGCTAACTCCAGGATTTGTGTTGTTCGCCACAAAATCGGCAACCGGTGGCGCTGCCACAGCATTTGGATCAAAACCCTCAAGGGTATTCCCTGCAATATTTGTCGGATCTAACCAATCTTTCAAACGGGAAGCGGAGGAAGCTCCCTGGTTCCATGACATAGAGAATTTTCCATAAAAATCCCAGAGCTGAGAACCCCCGCATGCCGAAGGACCGCCATGCAACTGACCTACCAGATAATGGTTCTGATCAAATACCGGTGAACCCGAAGAACCCGGTTCTGTAACACCACTGTTCCAAATCACTTTCCAATGAGAGTTCGCCGGAGTACCGGTCCAGGTATCAGAAGTGAAAGGAAGTATTGAATTAGAAAACTTTTTAATATCACCGTCAGGGTGATGAACACAGGCACCGGAAGTTGCTCCAACATCCTCTCTGTTCCATCCTGCATAATAAACATTGTAGCTTGCAGGGGCGGTAGTGTTCATCTGAACCAGGCAAAAATCCGAATCAGTTAATCTGGCTTTTAACGTTGCGCCCGATACGGAATTATATGGAGGAGCTGAACCGGGATTGGTACATGTGGGGCTTTGCCAGTTGTACCAGAAAACCCATGAAGAAGGGCTACTGTAACAATGGTTTGCAGTTAAAACATAAGGTGTCCCGTTGTTACTTGTATTGTTGACAAGTGCACCGGTGCAAAAACCACTCCCACCAGTAACCAGCATACACACTGACTTTATCTGATTCTCCCATCCGGCTGCCAGCGGACATACAACATTGTTTTCACATGCACCTGAAGTTCCAAAGGACTTGGCATAGGTGAATGCATCCCGGTATCCGTGTGTGACGCGGTTTAAATTCAGTTCCCCGGGGAATGCAGGAAGAGGTGGTTCATAATATTCGATGATAATCCCATCACCGGGGATTAAAGTGGTGGCAAATACCTCATCTTCCTGGTTGTTGAAGTCGGTAAACGCTCCGATCACACAAGTTTTGCTTTCATTATATACAAACAAGGTTGCACCGGGGGGTAAATGATATTTGTCAAAAGTAAGGTTAATTGAATATGCCCCTACCGATTTTATCCCAAGCCTCCATATTCTATCGCCTTTCGGAAATATATCCCATGAGCCTGAATTACCAGGATTAAAATCCACAGGGATATTCTCCCCGAATCTCCAGGGAATCTCTTTGTCAAGATCATTAATGGTATCTTCTGCAACCAATTTATCAACATCCACTTTTGGCATTCTTTCAAAAACAAGAATGCTCTTCAAAAGCTGAGGATTCTGAAAGCTTAATGGAGAACCTCCCCTGCTAATCTGGGAATAACTTAATAGAGAGGCAGATAGAAGCCAAACTAATAAAAAAGCCGTATAAATTTTTTTCATGGGAAGTAGATCTGATAATTATAAAGATTAATTGATAAACGCTCTCATGTTACAAATATAACAAGATTCGAGCTTCCCGGGGGCCTGTTATAAAATTTGCCAGAGAATAATTTTACGGCAAAATGCAAAATTATCGATCGGCCGTTCGGGGGCAGATAATAATTTCTATTTTTGTAATTACAGAAAAAAAATCCATGCCACCATCCGCTTTCAATTCTAAATCGCTGATTCATGCTATCATAGAGAAAGGGAGCCTGAAACAAGAGGTATATCGTAAAACGTTGGACATTTTCAACACCTTCAAACAGGTCAGTGAGGAATTTGTGAAAACAAACAAAGGCGCTATGAAAAAAGCACCTTATCCACTGCCGTTCGAATTTAACAATCGTGGCACATTCGAGTTTCAGCTCAAGTTCGGATCCGACGTTCTGATTTTTTTTATGCATTCAAATGTTTTTGAGATCCCGCGTGATCACGCTGTAATGAAAAGCAGTTATATCCGCGAAGACAAAAGCCGGTCCTATTGTGGCATAATTCACATTTTTAATTTCCTGGCCGATTCTTTCAGATATAACCGCACAAACGACCTTGGATATTGCATCGGGCGTATTTTTGTTAACCGTGAAAATCACTTTTTTACGGAAGGTAAGCGAGAGATCGGTTTACTGTACAACAACTTTTCCGGCAAGATTCTTGACCTGAAGGCCATCCAGACCATCCTTCACTCTGCAATTTTATATACCCTGAACTTCGACCTCCTCACCCCGCCATACGAAAATATCAAGGAGATCACCGTCGCTGAGATTCAAACCACGCTCGATTCCATGTCACTCAGGACAGGTAAGCGTTTGGGGTTTAAGTTTCAGGCTGACGCAGAATAGTTGTTATCAGCTAAAATAGTCCTCCTCCCCTGACATCTTCTCTTCAAGGTTTAAAAAAAATCTTTTCCCTGAAAATAT
This sequence comes from uncultured Bacteroidales bacterium, assembly GCA_903925275.1. GTDB lineage: Bacteria > Bacteroidota > Bacteroidia > Bacteroidales > FEN-979 > CAIVAT01. The sequence continues at coordinate 2,724 of CAIYES010000175.1, read as the reverse complement.
GATCCCGATGAAATCACATGGATCAAAATATCACTTCGAGCAACAATTCCCTGATTGAAGCATAGGTATGAGAAAGGATGCAGTGAATGGCATCCGGACGGGTCCATTTTACAAGAAATATTCCCTCACTTGTCTGAGGTTTAAGCGGTTGAGAACTATCAGCAGCCATTTCAAACCACATCGTCTGTTTGAGAATCCGTTTCTCCTTCGCGGTGTAAATATGCCATGTGGAAGGAAGATTGCCTGATATGGTTACTGATATTAGTCCTGTCTCCTCAATGACTTCACGGATGGCAGCGGCACGTGCAGACAAATTATCATGGATGGTGGAACCTTCCTCCCGGATATCCTTGTTTTCAATTTTCCCCTTTGGCAAATCCCAAAAACCAAGGCGATGGATGAAAAGGAATTCACCCTTTTCATTTTTCACCAACCCACCAGCAGCGGGAACATACTTAAAAAAAGACATGAAAGCCTTAAATGACGGAAATACTTCTGAAAATGATGAAAACCTGACTGAAGCAGAACATGAATCTGATTTTCCTGGTTCATTTGGCTGATCGATAATAATGAATTTCATGTATTTTTCGTATCGCTCAAAATCCAGCCAGGCTTCCTGAAGTCTCTCCGGCGATTGGTAAACAACAACAAAATCCGATGGAAGTTGATTTTCCGGTTTCTCGGCAACAAACTCAACTACACGATCGTTTAAAAATATTCTCATGCAAATAAAATTTAGGTAACAAAAATACGTTTTTTCCTGGTGTGAAAGCTTGGAACAGTATCTTGAATTTTGTTATCTTTGCACTAGTATTTATCAAAAGCACCTCTATGATCTATAACAAAGACATTGCATTAAAAACAGCAGAATTACTTTTAAAAATCAAAGCGGTTAAACTTAATCCCAAGGATCTCTTTACCTGGGCCTCAGGGATCAAATCGCCGATCTATTGCGACAATCGTATCACCCTTTCGTATCCTGAGATACGTACCTTTATCCGTCAGAATTTTGTCAGAGCAATTCAGGAAAACAACTTTGAAGCTGAAGCCATTGCTGGAGTTGCCACGGGGGGAATTGCCCATGGTGTGCTCATAGCCCAGGAACTTGGATTGCCTTTTGCCTACGTGCGCCCAGATAAAAAAGAACACGGTCTTTCAAACCAGATTGAGGGCGAAGTACGTCAAGGTCAGCGCGTCGTGGTTGTCGAAGATCTCATTTCCACTGGCGGGTCAAGTCTAAACGCAGTTCAGGCATTGCGCGACGCCGGCTGTAACCTGAAAGGGATGGTGGCCATTTTTTCTTACAATCTGCAAAAGGCAGAGAAAGCTTTTAAAGATGCAGAGTGTATGCTGGTCACACTCACCGATTATGACCACCTGGTAATGAAAGCCCTGGAAATTGGTTACATTACCGATGCAGATGCCAAGGTATTGCAGGACTTTAAAAAAGCACTCCGTTAACAGATCATTAGATTTTGATTGAACTGCTTCGTTTTCAAGGGAGCTCTCAAATAAAAAAAAAAGCTGCGAAAATCGCAGCTTTTTTTTATTTGAATGAATGCTTATAATTTCACGATTTTACCATAACCATTCCCAACCTTAACAATGTAGGTTCCTTTTGGCAGACTGCTCAAGTTGATTTTACCCGAAAAGGTTCCCTGGGGCTGAACGCCAAAAGCAGTACGCATGATTTCCCGACCGGCAAGGTCGTAAACATTTGCCATTAGGTTTCCGGAAACGGTATTTGCATAGCTGATATTTAATACATCCATAACAGGGTTAGGATTCAGTAGCAGTGTTCCATAGGAGGTTGTTTGTCCATGAACAGGTTCAATGCCAACCGGAGCATAATAGGTTGTATCCATCCATAAACCACGTCCGTATGAAGCAAGGTAAATTACGCCATAATTTAGAATATGGTAATCGTGTACAATTTGCTGACGAATATCCGTCACTGCAACATCACCAATGTTTTGCATGTCTGCAGCCCATTGGGGTGCACCTGAACTAAGATTCGTTGTAGTGAAAACGCCAAGATCTGTTCCCAAAATAGCGCTGTTGCCATGCAGTTCAATCAATCCGCTGTAAACAGGAGCCTTGGGCAGATTATTTTGTATTGACGTAAAGGCAGGCATGGGAGAATTTCCATTCTGGGTATAGTAAACATAATCCTGATTGCCGTAATTCCCCAACGAAACCAACACCTGGCTTGTGTTGGCCGGGTTGATTGAAATCGAGGTAACGATACGATTCCTAATTGCCGGATAAGCAAATATTGAATCGACAAGTACACATTGTGAACTGGTAAAATTAGCAGTTGCCGAGTCATATGCCTGAATAAGTCCTGAGATCCGGATGAGGCGACCAAATTTTGTGCCGGCCCAGGCGGTATTCAAATCGGCAGATACAGCCAGGGTAGTGATGATATCAACTTTGGCCGTATCCTTGTAAATCATAAAATATTCAGGGTCTTTGTTGAATTTCAGCATGTCTTTGGTCATATAGATACCCCTGACATTGGATTTATTGCCATAGTAAAAGAAACGGCTTGCAATCGGGTCGGCAACGGATATGCTGTCCCCTTTCGCAATCGCAGCCGGTGTTACGTATGGGAAAGGAAAATTCATTCATTTTGATGAGAATCTCAGGGATCTGAAACCCTGCTGGTATTACCCGATGAGTTCCTCAGATAATTCTACCTTTCAAATGACTGATAATGGTATT
>CAIYES010000174.1 GCA_903925275.1 uncultured Bacteroidales bacterium | reverse complement strand
GTTCGTACTATTTGATCCTGATGCCATGAAACCGATGCTGAATTCTTTTCCGCAAACCTGTGAAATATCAATTTTCTGATGAACCCACCCGGTTGAACCCTGATTTGTAATCACATCAACAGGATACCACATATTGTCAATATAATATGCTGCTTCGAGTTTTTCTGTGCCACCTGATACAACGTCAGTGAGTTTATAATCGAACTCTAAATACATGTTGGCACACACCCATGGTTTCCCGTATAATGTATGACTTATCAAACGAGCCTCATAATTCTGAATTCCCGGGTTTCCATTGAACACAGCCGTGGGAGCAGGATTCCCTTGTGATGCAGAGATTGCCCAGTTTGATTGCGATGGATTGAACTGCCAGTCGTAAAATGAAAACATACCCTGATCCCATGGCTCATAGAAGGGGAAAGGGAAGTCGATGGTTGTGTCGGGTGCCTGTCGTGGCTGCCAGTTTGAAAAGCTGATGTATTCGTTTAAATTCTCCACGGAATTCAGCGGTGAATAGAAGGCACAATGGTTTATTCCGGTTGGAGTTGTGTTGCCTCTGATGGGCAGAATAACCCCGGCCATTATTGTCAGGAACAGCAGGATGACCAGTTTTTTTTGAGGATTCATATGGATATGATTATATGAAAGAATATGGAATAGGTTAAAAGGTCTGGTAAAGATAAGGAAAAACGGTACGGAAGTCAAGCAACTTTTCATCACGGCAGGGGCATCAGCCCTGAAAAGGCTCGAGACTGGATACCTGAACATTGCATAATTAAATTCACAACGACACGGCAAGTGCCAGTGGGAATTGTCGGAAGAAGTTTTGGAAATTTTATAAACTGTACAACAGTTGAATCTCCTCTTTCCAAATCGTTTCATCAGGCGTTTCAAGGATCAGGGGAATGTCGTCGAAGCGCGGGTCGTGCATCAGGCGCCTGAATACCTCTAATCCCAGTGTGCCTTTTCCTAAGCTGTCGTGACGGTCGACCCGGCTGCCAAATCCCTTTTTTGAGTCGTTGATATGCATTCCCTTCAGGTATTGAAATCCAACGGCCTCCCCGAAATTTTTAAACGTTTGATTAAATGATTCATCTGAGGTGAGATCATAGCCAGCAGCAAAAGAGTGACAGGTGTCGATGCATACCCCAACGCGGCTCTTGTCATCCACAAGGCTTATGATGAATCCGATCTGTTCAAATTTAAAGCCCAGATTGGTGCCCTGCCCGGCTGTATTTTCGATGACCGCTATTACGCCATGGGTTTTATCGAGGGTGATGTTGATCGATTCCGCGATGCGTTTCAGGCATTCCTCCTCACTGATCTTTCCCAAAGAACCTCCCGGGTGGAAATTTAAACGGTCGAGACCCAATTGTTCACACCGGCTCATTTCATCAAGGAATGCTTCACGCGACTTATCGAGCCCCTCCTGTTCAGGATGACCCAGATTGATCAGGTAACTGTCGTGGGGCAGGATGTGCGATGGTTTGTATCCGTATTTTAAGCAATTTTCCCGAAAAAGGGCAATGCTGTTTTTTGTGAGTGGCGCCGATTTCCACTGACGCTGATTTTTGGTGAAAAGGGCAAATGCTTTTGCCCCGATTTCATGGGCGTTAAATGGTGCATTTTCAACACCTCCCGATGCGCTAACATGTGCTCCGATATATTTCATGAGACGATATTTTGGTTTTAAATTGGCACAAGAAATAACTGTACTTGTTCTTCACGATCAGTACAATCGCTTGTAATACAGATATTTTATTGTAGATAGTTGTTTGTTAACCTGCGTGTAAAGATATCAAATTTAAACCAGATCAAGGGGATCAACCTGAATGAAATTGTTAAGCAACTTTTATATAAAATTTAACATTATATTTTTTTAAACCCATGAAAAATTAGTTATTTTTGTAAAAAAAAGACATCTTATGAAAAATATATTTCTTACCCCTGTTTTATTATTCTTGTCGCTCAGTTTGTTTGCGCAAACTTCTGTGACGTATTTGAACAATGCCTTGATCTTAGGCGATTCAACTAATGTCAGGGAGATAAAATTTGTTGATCCCGGTAATGCTGGTCCCAACCAGATTTGGGATTATTCGAAAATTGAATATACCGGAAGTAGTCCGGTCAGTGTAATGCAGCCGGCCTCCGCTTTGAAATCTTCTGTGGTGGCTGATTATAATGTGTTGCTCAATGAAGGCGGATACAATTTTTTCATGAATTCAACCGCAAACAGGTTGGAAGAGCGGGGCTATGTGAATAAGGAAAAAAACATGACACTTGCATATTCTGATGCGGTAGTAAAAATGAAATATCCGTTTTTTTATGGAGATCAATTCGTTGACCCTTTTACCGGTGTAGCCTTTTTTAGTGAAACAAACCGCATTGATTTCAGCGGAGACATGACTGTAACAGCTGATGCTTACGGTACGCTGATCCTTCCGGATATGGTCATAAAAAACACCTTACGTGTTAAATCCGTTAAAAAAGGTCTGCAAATCAGCATGTGTGGTTCCACGGAGATCAATATTGTCAAATATTTATGGTATGCTCCCGGTTACAGATATCCTGTATTGAACATCAGTATCATTGAAAACCGTTATCGCGGAGGTGATCCGGAAATTACCAGGTCTGCATTTACCAATACCCAGCAGCACAATGAGAGCATTGCCACAGCGGGAACAAATGACTCAGGAAAACAGATTGAAAAGTCGGATGTTTCAGTCATTGTCTTTCCAAATCCATTTAGTGAAAAACTCACATACAATTATTTTTTAAGGAAGCAATTACCTGTTTCCATCGAGCTTTATGATATGTCGGGCAAATTCAGCCTGCGGCTTGTTAAAAATCAGATTCAGTCAGAGGGATTGCATACCGGTGAACTTGACGGATTAACACATGGCTTAACTCCGGGGGTGTATTATATAAGGTTCACCTTTGATAAGCAGGTTGTTATCAGCAAAGTAGTCAAGATTTAACTTCCATTTTATTAAATGAAAAAAGGCTTTCAGATTACTGGAAGCCTTTTTTTTACACAGGGTATTAACAAAATTCCCTATCTCCTGAACAACCGTTCATCAAATAGAAACAGTTCCGTTTTCACTACAATTATTTCAGCAATTCCTTCATGAAGAGGATTGATGATAAAATTGTAATCACCCTGCACTACTGCCGAAGGAACCCGCATCACCAATGATTTATTATTCTTTATAAATGAATCTCCCACTTGTTGTGTTACGCGGGTATATGGAAACGATTTCCATCCGGAGGTAAGCAATTTCAGGTCAGGTTCTTCAAAGCCGAACCGGTCCGGAATTTCCAATTGGGTTAATGAGTAACCTGCAGGAACCAGTCCCAAAGGCAAATGAACCGCAATCTCAGCCGTACATAAAGCCCGTGACGAACCGGCATAAACCATTGGAACACCCTTGCTGTTCCATCTTCCGCCTGTTTTTTCCGCTCCTTTTCCGGAAAGATCGAGGGCGTAAGCTGCTTTCGACAGTCTGAAAACGATCATGCTAAAACACCTTGTTCAATCCGCATCAACTCATCTTTTAACAGCCCTATCCCGAATGTATTGTCAAGGAATGCTTTTGGTTTCTGCCCGCCAAGTGCAATGTTATCCGAGCTGAGCCAGGTATCAAACCGCGTTTTGTCGCCAAAAATTTCTGCACCAAGGTTAAAGAGCATGGTGATCTCGACAATCTTTTCGGAATGGATCGGATCAAACCGTTTTTTCTCTTTACGGTAACGTTGAAGGGTTCTTTCTGATAAATGCAGAAATGCTGACCATTCAATGATACTAAAGGGGCCATGGCTGACCAAAGACGAAAATACAGGAAAAGATATGCCTTTTCTCACTGTATCAATCAGACTGATCAGCCTGGCATCATCGAGGGTGTTGTACGAAACAACCGAATCACTAAATACCCATGAATCATCCATGTATTTTTATTTTCCACAAATATACGAAAGATGTCTGAAAAAATACGTCAATTGTCGTATTTTTTTTAAATTATTTTTATGGCCACGAAATGAAAAAAGACAAAGTATTCAGGTTGAAATTTTTAAAACTGATTGAGCACAATCATACCAGTAAAAGACTGAAATTACTAAAAGACCGGTTAAAAAGAACCAGCGCTGAAACCGCGTAATATTATTAACCGTGGGCTTCACCCATGGTTAATTATGTGACGCCTTCGTGGCTAATTGCTGACCAAATCCATCACTGGCATACGATTGCTCAATCAGATTTTTAAATGTATGATTCATATTTTGACTTTGATTCTTAACTTTGACTTTTCATGCTGCAAAAAGTCAATGAATGAGGTTAGCACTGATCAAACATGCCGCATCTCTTAACAAAGCTTTCCGGAGAACCAGTCAGAGAAGGCATCAGATTGAATTGTTCAAAGAAAACCTGAAACGGTTGTTCCACAGGATCAATGAACAGGAAAGTGATGAACATTGGCGTTATTTATCAAGGAAAAAGGCCAGCGAAGAAATAGAAGTAGTTACGAAATGCCTGGTTTAATGAAAGGAAAATTTATAATAATTCAAGAAAGCACGAACTTTTAACCATTATCCACATGAAAAACATCTACATTTTTTTATTTTTGGGGATAGCATATTGCAGCATCTCCATGAATGAGGCGAATGCAGGCTGTTTCCCTGCCTATTTTCTCGAAATTTCTCCTGCAACAGGATCATACCTCTATTCGAAAAAGATATCTTTCACTTTTATTGGGAATGGCGGTTCGCAGCAGGTAACAGGCGGATATGTGCATATCTTTAGGAAATCGGACAATTTATTGGTTGAATCCATCCGGATTACCGATTATTATCCCGTTGGCAGTACGGGTCTCTCTGGTGGAAAATTTGAATTTCCGATAACCAGTCTTCTGGAATGCCATGTAGCCTATTATATCCTGATTGATCCAAATTCCTTCCAGTGTCTTGAATATCATTTTGATTATATCCGGGATGTACATGGTCAGATATTTGAGTGGAATTTTACAACGGCTCCAACACCCATCACTTTCAATGCGGGTGGTCCGGCTTATTTCTGCGGAGGAGAGACAACAAGCCTGAGTGTCAATGAAGCCCATGCCTATCTCTGGTCAACTGGCGATACAACACGGACGATCAGTGTGAACAGTACCGATATCTATACGGCTACCCTTACTTATATCAACGGATGTCAGGCTACTGATTCAACTTCCATTCCAAGCCTGTCCCCCGATTTTATCCCAATCTGTTTTGTTACGGTTGATTCACTTTCACAGTACAACCAGATTATCTGGACAAGGCCTTTGCTTTCGCCCGTCGACAGTTTTATTGTGTATCGTGAAATTTCGACCGATGATTACCGGCGCATCGGAGCTGTTCCGTACCAGGCAGCGTTGAGTATTTTTACCGATACTGTCCGGACGAAATATTTTCCGAATACAGGCAATCCAAATGCAGGAACCTACAGGTATAAGCTCCAGATTTTGGATACATGCGGTTATTACAGTGAACTTAGCCCTTACCATAATACGATCTTCATCAGCAACATGAACGGCACCTTTACCTGGCCGCAACTTTACACCATCGAGGGGGGGGCTAACCCGGTAAACAGTTACCTGTTGATGCGAGATGACAGCAGCACCGGCAACTGGCATGCGATTAACAGCGTTTCTGGCACGCAATTTACCGTAACTGATCCGGCGTATAGTATTTACAAGGATATCGCTAAGTGGCGGGTAGAAACACTATGGGACATCGTCTGTAACATATCCAAGGATTATGCTACGACACCTGTAAGCGTTTCACGCTCAAATTCGACATCCAAAAAAAACCTGGGAATATTCGATGAAACTTTTTCTGATCTGATTTCGCTTTATCCAAATCCAACGAACGGAAAGTTTACCTTGGATATTGGTAACGATGCAGGAAAGGGGGTTTCCATCAGGATTTACAATGGCCGTGGAGAAATTATCCTTAAACTTACCCCCGGAAGCAGTCAACCAATAGTTGATTTATCAGGATATCCTGCCGGAATTTACCTGGTTCAGGTGCAGAAAGGTGAAAGGAAATATAACGCTAAGCTGGTTTTGCAAAAAGAATGATACGTTGCTTATCTGAAATATTTTTCATCAGCAATGTTTCCATCATTGGGGAACCCGGGTTTTACACTTTATCCAAAATCGACAAAAAAAGCTTCATAATTTCTGAAAGCCTTGTTTCTCTAGGTCGGGTTGAGAAATATTTACACCTATTTCGTTTCATCGACACTGTCTACAATCCGATCTCCCCCGCAATGGGCAGCATCGATTGGATAGCGATCTCTGCAAACTGATCAATGGGTATCCCGATTTTCTCGCATTCCAGGATGTTTTCCCGCTTCACCGATGCCGCAAAGGCTTTCTCCTTCATCCGTTTGACCACTGATTTGGTCTTCACATTGCATAGCTTCCTATCGGGATAGACATAGGTGGTGGCAAATATCAGCCCGGTGATGGTCTCTCCTGCAGCAAGGGCATACTGGAATTGAATACACCGCTCTTTTCCAGCCGAACACTCATTGTGCATCCGGATGGCATCAAGCACCTCCTCATCCACATCAAAGTCTTTTAAAAGAACCTCTGTCTGTGTGCCATGGATAGTGGGTTCGGCATTCGTGACCTCCACATCGAGGTCATGCAGAAGTCCTGCCAGTCCCCATTTCTCTTCATCCTGCCCCAGTTTCCGGGCCAGTCCCCGCATCACCGCCTCCGACGCCAGGCAGTGAAAGACCATCTTTTCGTTTTTAACATACCTGTGAAGCAGCTCCAGGGCATTCTCGCGAGTTATCATGTTTTCAATTTGCTTGCTAACTTATCCTATATTTACCTACAATTTTACTTTTCAGCTACATCCCGTATTTATCCAGGAGGTAAACCATCGCCGCCATGGCAAACGTCCCCAATTGAAGCTCCCTGAGGGTCACTTTCGCAAAAGTATCATTTGCGGAATGGTGGTAGTCAAAATAGCGTTGCGAATCAGGAACCAGCGCCAACAGCGGAACACCCAGCGGCTTCAGTTCGCGGATATCGACACCGCTACCCCCTTTTTCTAACGAATACAATCCGTAAGGCAGCAGCAGGTCTCTCCATCCCTGTATTTTCCTGACCTCGTCATCAGTAGCATCGATCGAAAATCCAAACGGGGTGAACCCACCCCGGTCTGCTTCAATCGCCGCAACATGATGACTTCCCAACTGCAATTGCTTCGTTTTGCCAGCAATGACATTACTGCCGCCTGCCGCCTGAGAACTTTTATAAACCTCTTCCTGCTCCTTTGCAAACTCACCGTACTTCTTCGCACCCCGCTGCGCCATCTCCTCGTCCATGAATATCACCACGCGGATCGTACACGCCGGTTTTATTTTCAATGTGCTGAAGATCCGCAATACTTCGATCGACTGTATGACACCGGCACCATCATCATGCGCACCCTGCCCTATATCCCAGGAGTCGATATGGCCTCCGATGGCAATGACTTTCTCAGGATGGACGGCGCCCCACATTTCACCGATCACATTATATGATATCGTTTCCGGATATTCCATGCTGGACAATTTCATGGATATCTCCAGTCCCGGCTTCGCTTTCAGCAACCTGGTGAGCTTCTCTGCATCTTTTGTGCTGACAGCCATGGCGGGAATCTTCTGCACGGTATCGGCATAATAGATGACCCCGGTATGGGGAAAATCGTCATACGCCAGTGTGGCCGAGCGTACAATCACACCAATGGCCCCGTACGATGCCGCATAATCCACGCCATATACGCGGTATTGGGCCAGCTCGCCATAGGCATCGAAGGTATAATAATGTGCAGGATCGGGTGGATGGTTGAAATAGACGATCTTTCCTTCAATGTTCTTCCGGCCGATCGATTTCAGCTCGTCAAAATCCTTTACCTCCACCACCTTCGCTTTCAGCCCGGCCTTGTCTGTCCCGATTGACCCGCCGATAGCGCAGGCATGAAGCCGGATGGCTGAGGAAGTGCCCTGGTTAATCACCAGTTCTTCGGTATTTCCCCGCTCCCAGTGCCTTACCTTGCATTCCTGGAGCCAGACTGTATCCAGTCCCATGGCCTCAAGCGTGGTTTTTGACCATTGTACGGCCTTCTCCACCTGAGGCGAGCCACACAGCCGGCCACCAATCCTGGTACACAGGTAACGGAGGTTGTGATAACCCGTGGAATCGGACATCGCCTCTGTGAATATCTTCCGGATAACCAGCGAATCCTCCTTTTGTGCGATGGTATGATGACATGATAACAGGAAAAATAATAGAATTGGTGTCAGGAGTTTATGCATGCGTTTTTTTGGTAAAAATAATTAATTTTCCCACTCGCCAACCGAAATTGCTTCGCCGCGCTTATCCGGCATGAACAAGATACCAATTGCCGGTAGTCTCTTTTTCATCTCCATCTTTATGGAATCCATTGGTACTGAATTGAAGAGTTCAATTGTTACAAGAATACAGAATTTGCAATGACATCTCAACAAGGATCACGGCAAATTCCGTAAATTTGCCCTATGCCATTTCCCACCCCAGCATTAAATGTCGAAACCGAAGAGCACGTGGAAACAACCACAGCTATACCAGCCGTCAAATTCGATGACAAACTGAAGGATGAAATTCTAAGCCAGATTCATGAGGAAGGTATGGTGATTGTACATTGCACCTACAATGCTGAAATAGACGGCGGTATAAGAATTTGGAACTCCACCTTCTTGATTGACAAAGCATCAGGTAATCGCAGTGTGATGCATCATGCTGAAAATATTTCTTTTGCACCTGTATGGACGCATGTACCGGAAGGAAAAACGCACCGATTCACACTAATCTTTGCTCCGCTTCCAAAATCATGTGAATCCTTTGATCTGCTGGAAGATATTCCTCAGGCGGGTGGATTTTTCATTCAGAATATCATGCGGAACAAGAGTGATGTTTACAATGTGGTCATTTGATAAATTATTGACAAACAACAAGAACTATAAATATTTAGCCAATGAAAGTACTAGCAATAAACGGAAGTCCCAAAAAAGAAGGGAACACCTACCATGCCTTAAAAATGGTTGGTGATGAACTTCTTGAGAGTGGTATTGAATTCGAGATTCTGCATGTCGGGCATAAACTGATACATGGTTGCATCGCATGTGGCAAATGCACTGAAAACAAAGATGAAAAGTGCACTATTAAAACCGATGATCTGAACCTATGGATACAACAAATGAAAGAAGCCGATGGTATTATTCTTGGCTCACCAGTTTATTGTTCAGGCATAGCGGGAACGATGAAATGTTTTTTAGACAGGCTATTTTATGTTTCAGGGGCAAATGGAAACCTGTTACGCCATAAAGTGGCAGCAGCAGTGGTGGCGGTTAGACGAACAGGAGGTTCGTCTACATTGGATGGTTTATACCATTATCTGACATATGCTGAAATGATCGTTGCCACTTCCAGGTATTGGAATGTTATTCACGGCAGAACACCAAATGAGGTTATACAAGATGGTGAAGGTGTGCAAATTATGCGTGTTTTGGGCAAAAACATGGCTTGGTTGTTGAAAATGAAAGAAGCAACATCAGGTACTATTCAAGCGCCATTACCAGAAAAGAAGGTTACCACGAATTTTATAAGGTAAAAACTATAAATCGGTAAAAACCCATTGGTAATATTTTATTTATGATTTAGACAAACGGGGTTACGAATGTGACATTCCACACACAGAAAACGGGTAAAAATGAAGGAGTTTGAAGAAAACTAATAGATTGAAGATTGTTTGTTTGCACGTTTCACCATGGCTTCCACCGCTAAAAGAAAAAGGCTTCCAGAATTTCTGAAAGCCTTGTCCCTCTAAGTCGGGGTGAGAAGACTCGAACTTCCGACCCCTTGCACCCCATGCAAGTACGCTAGCCAACTGCGCCACACCCCGATTGTTCCCGGATGGTTGTCCGGATTTGAGGTTGCAAATGTAAGAAATTTTTTATTCTTTTCAACCTTCCTGCTACAAGTGTGGTTTTTATCCGGGCTGATTTGGGCATTTCACTGAAATGTCATTTGGATGAACAATGTTTTGTGACTATTCCGGACTAAAGCAGGCCAGTGATTCCGGACTAAAATTATTGAAAAGATTTTTTGTTTTAATATGCTACTTTGCTCGTTTCAATAAGGTTATCAGGAGTCTTTAATCCAGTAAAGTCAGGGGTGAAAGTATATTTCAAAAGGTGGTTTTAATTTTAGCTGATGTTCTCTTTTTTGTTTGAATCCGTCATAATGCTTATCGTTGTTAATCCATCATCGGCATAGACAAGCGGTGCAAGAAACGATGGCGTATACTGGTCGGCACGACAACCCGGATTATTTTCCATGATATAGTTGTATTTTTCAATAACCTCTTCTAGTGATGTGCATAGCAAATAGCTATTGTAAAACCGGTTTTCGTACATCCGGTCGGAAGAATCGAAACAGGGATATGCTTCGCACTTGGTCAAAACATAGTTGTCGAATTTATCCTGATAAACACCAAATTTGTAATTCATATCGGCAATTACAGAAACCTTTTTGCAAAAAAGATCGGGAATTCCTTCGTAGATGTTGCCGTTTATCTGAAAACGATCTTGTTTGCCGTGTTGCTTGATGATTACCATATTCGAAGGTTCTTGCTCAGGTTTCTGAATATCCATAGATAGTCCAAAAAAATACAACGACTGTTTTACTTTTTTATGAATACTTCAATTTGGCGAAGTGGATTTGTTACTTTTTCCTTTTTTTTCATAATGACCAATGATCACATTAAATGTTCATATAATACAGTATAATAGAAAATTATACGTTCATATCTGCAGTCGATCCGTATGAAATACTTTGTCCGGGTTTGTTAAATTTGGTATAATACTAACTTATCATGGTCCGCTACCGTAGTCAAAATTAAACAAATATTGGTTTGCCGCTTCATTACCAGGTTTGTTGCTGACAATTTTGCTGTTTTTGCCTACCTTTGCATCTCAAAATATATATGTATGAACGAAAACATTGAAAGCGTCCGCTGCCTGATTATTGGCTCAGGCCCGGCAGGATACACTGCTGCCATTTATGCAGCCAGGGCAGATCTGAAACCGGTGATGTACCAGGGAATGCAGCCTGGCGGGCAACTTACCATCACCACCGAAGTGGATAACTTTCCCGGTTATCCGAAAGGCATCAAAGGACCGGAGATGATGGAAGAATTCAAACAGCAGGCTGAGCGATTTGGTACCGATATCCGCTTCGGCGTGGTGACTGAAGTTGATTTTTCTCAAAGACCTTTTATGGTGAAAGCAGATGATGGAAAGACAATTTCGGCCGAAACGGTGATCATTGCAACCGGTGCCTCCGCCAAATGGATGGGGATGGAATCGGAGAAAAAATTCATGGGCATGGGTGTTTCAGGTTGTGCAACCTGCGATGGTTTTTTTTACCGCGGACAGGATGTGGCCATCGTAGGCGGTGGAGATACAGCGGCCGAAGAGGCCACCTACCTTGCAAAACTGTGTAAAAAAGTATATATGGTTCACCGTCGTAACGAATTACGCGCCTCGAAAGCCATGCAACATAAAGTGCTCAATACATCCAATATTGAAATGATATGGGATAGCGCCCCGGAAGAGGTTCTGGGTGATGAGAGCGGGGTAACCGGTTTGCGGGTGCGCAATGTGAAGTCAGGTGAATCGAGAGATTTGAAAGTGATGGGCTTTTTTGTCGCCATCGGCCATAAGCCCAATACCGAAATTTTTGTCGGACAACTTGACCTTGACGAAATGAGCTATATAAAAACAAAACCGGGCACGACCCAAACCAGCATTGACGGGGTGTTTGCATGCGGTGATGTGCAGGACCACCACTATCGTCAGGCAGTTACTGCTGCGGGAACAGGATGTATGGCTGCAATAGAGGCAGAAAGGTTTTTATCAAATTAAATTGAATATTGAATATTGAATATCGAATATCGAATATCGAATATCGAACATTGAATATCGAACATTGAATATCGAATATCGAACATTGAATATCGAACATTGAATATCGAATATCGAATATTGAATTTTGAATATCGAATATCGAATATCGAATATCGAATATCGAATTTTGAATATCGAACATTGAATATCGAATATCGAATATTGAATATTGAACAGTTTTTTTGCATTTTGAATTTTCATCTCATGATCACATTTTTCAAGAACGCCGGGCATTACTATGCCGTTGAAAGCCGCGAGAAACTTGGCGGAAATGAACAAGAGAAATTGAACTGGCTGTTCGGCGATGCAGAAATCATCGCCGAACCTGTTTTAACAGGTAAGTTTATCGGTCCCCGCCGCGAAATGGTCACCCCGTGGAGCACCAACGCTGTCGAAATCACCCAGAACATGGGAATTACAGGCATCACGAGGATTGAGGAATTTCAAATGACGAATGACAAATTACAAATGACAAATGAGGAGGAACTTGTCACTCGTCACTTGTCACTCGTCACTTGTCACTCATCACTTGTCACTTGTCACTCGTCACTTGTCACTTCCTTTGATCCCATGTTGCAACATTTATACAACGGGCTTGACCAGGAGATCTTTCATATTTTACATAACCCTGATCCAATTCAGTTCATTGATGATATCTCAACTTACAACAGCAGGGAAGGGTTGGCACTCAACGACGATGAAATCCAATATCTGATCGGGCTGAGCCATAAACTTGGGCGGCATCTTACCGATAGTGAGGTCTTTGGCTTTTCACAGGTCAACTCCGAACATTGCCGGCATAAAATCTTCAATGGCATATTTATCATCGATGGAAAGGAAATGACCGATTCGCTCTTTACGCTGATTAAAAAGACGGCAAAAGAGCATCCCAATTTTTTGGTTTCAGCTTACAAGGACAATGTTGCATTCATCCTCGGACCTGAAATAGAGCAATTTGCACCGGCAATGCAGAATGTGGCCGATTTTTTTATCATCAAAGATATTCAATCGGTGATCTCCTTAAAAGCTGAAACGCATAACTTTCCGACGACAGTTGAACCGTTTAACGGAGCAGCTACAGGTTCGGGTGGGGAGATCCGTGACCGTATGGCCGGAGGAAAGGGAAGCATTCCTATGGCCGGAACCGCAGTTTATATGACTTCTTATCCCCGGCTTGAAGGCGCCCGTTCATGGGAAAATAAGGTCGGGGCCAGGCCCTGGCTGTACAAAACACCGGAGGAGATTCTTATCAAAGCTTCAAACGGAGCCAGTGACTTCGGAAATAAGTTTGGGCAGCCGCTTATCTGCGGATCGGTGCTCACGTTCGAACATATCCTGGATGAGAAAATATTCGGATACGACAAGGTCATCATGCAGGCCGGAGGGATTGGATATGCAAAGAAGGAGGATAGTCTGAAGGATGAGCCGAAAGCCGATCAGCACATTGTGGTGCTGGGTGGCGACAATTACCGCATTGGCATGGGAGGGGGTGCCGTTTCGTCGGTGGCAACCGGTGAATATGGCAATTCAATTGAGCTCAATGCAGTGCAGCGATCAAATCCTGAGATGCAGAAACGGGTTTTCAATGCCATCAGGGCTATGACTGAAATGGATCACAACCCAATTGTCTCCATCCATGATCATGGCGCTGGCGGGCACCTCAATGCCTTGTCGGAACTCGTTGAAGCCACAGGAGGAACCATCAACATTGATAACCTGCCAATCGGGGATCCAACCTTATCGGCCAAAGAGATCGTAAGCAACGAATCACAGGAACGCATGGGATTGATCCTGACGGAACAGGATGTGGCCCTTATGCGTGAAATTGCCGAACGTGAACGGGCTCCCATGTATCTTGCCGGGCAGACCACAGGTGATCAGAAGCTTGTTTTTGAAGATCATCGTGAAGGAGTGCACCCCATTGATCTTAAACTGGCAGATTTCTTCGGAAAACCACCAAAGACAGTCATGGTCGATTCGTCACTCGTCACTCGTCACTCGTCACTCGTCTACGATATTTCAGAAGTCCATCATTATTTAATGGATGTACTCCAACTTGAAGCGGTTGCCTGCAAAGACTGGCTCACCAACAAGGTCGACAGGGCAGTAAGCGGGAAGATTGCCAAACAGCAAACCTGTGGTGTTGTCCAACTTCCGCTTAACAATGTTGGTGTTACGGCACTTGATTATCAGGGCATCAAAGGCATTGCCACCTCGCTGGGGCATGCTCCGGCTGCCGGCCTGATCGATCCCGGGGCTGGTTCACGGCTCTCTATCGCTAAAGCCTTATCCAACCTGGTTTGGGCTCCATTGACCCATGGATTGAACGGTGTTTCGCTCAGTGCCAACTGGATGTGGCCTTGCAGAAATGCTGGCGAGGATGCACGGTTGTATCAGGCTGTAAAAGCTGTGAGCGATTTTGCCATTGCCCTCGGCATCAACATTCCTACCGGGAAAGATTCGCTTTCAATGACCCAGAAATACCCGGATGGTAAGGTAGTATATTCACCGGGGACTGTTATTATTTCGGCAGTTGGAGAGGTGATGGATGTAAAACAGGTGGTGAGTCCCAGTCTGATTTCTGAAGAGGATTCAAGCCTGTTCTATATACCCTTCTCATCCTGTGGCTTTGAATTGGGCGGTAGCAGCTTTGCGCAAACATTGAACCAGCTTGGAGATAAAACCCCTGACATTGCTGATGCAGGTCATTTTGCAGATGTATTTGCTGAAATCCAACGGCTAATACGCGAAGACGCCATTCTGGCCGGGCACGACGTTGCAGCAGGCGGTTTGATTACTACGCTTCTTGAATTGACATTTTCCAGCAATAACACCGGTCTTGAACTAAATCTGGATGAGCTGATTTCCTCCGACATCGACCCTGTCAGGGTGGGGGACCCCGTCAGGGTGCTATTCAGTGAAAAGCCTGCCGCAGTAGTGCAGGTAAAAAATAGCGAAGTGGCGAAGTGGCTCGGAGGCGAAATAGCTCTAAATGCGATATTGATCGGTAAAGTAACATGCAAACGGTCACTGAATATCACCATCACTGGGCAGAAGTATGTATTTGACATCGATGCCTTGCGCGATACCTGGTTCAAAACATCGTATCTTTTCGACCGGCTCCAATCAGGTGAGAAACTTGCGATGGAGCGGTTCACCAATTACAAACAGCAACCGCTTGCTTTCAGTTTTCAGGAGCGTTTTTCTGGAACATTTGCTCAGTCAGGAATTGATCCCAAACGTAGAAAACCCTCAGGTGTGAAAGCTGCAATCATTCGGGAGAAGGGGGTAAACCGCGATCGCGATATGGCGTGGGCGCTCTATCTTGCCGGCTTCGATGTGAAGGACATTCACATGACCGACCTGATTTCGGGTCGTGAAAACCTTGAAGATGTAAATATGATTGCCTTTGTAGGTGGGTTTTCAAATTCCGATGTGCTTGGTTCCGCAAAAGGCTGGGCTGGCGCTTTCCTGTATAATGAAAAGGCAGGTCTGGCACTGAAAAACTTCTTCAAACGGGATGATACCCTGAGCCTGGGTGTTTGCAATGGCTGCCAGTTGATGGTCGAACTCGGATTGATCTACCCGGATCATGAAAAACAACCCTGGATGTCGTGGAATGATTCACATAAATATGAATGTGCCTTTGTTGGCCTTGATATCCTTGAAAACCATTCGGTGATGCTGAAAAGCCTTGCCGGGTCAAAATTGGGAATCTGGGTAGCGCACGGCGAAGGAAAATTCAACTTTCCGGAAGGGGAGCATAACTACCATATCCCGGCGAAATTCAGTTATCACGGCTATCCCGGAAATCCCAACGGATCGCAATTCGATGCTGCTTGCATCGCCACAGCAGATGGACGGCATCTGGCCATCATGCCTCATCTCGAAGATTCAGTATTGCCATGGCAATGGGCATTTTATCCGGAAGATCGCAAATTGGATGAAACCACTCCCTGGATTGAAGCATTTGTAAATGCCAGAGAGTGGATACAATTGAAGATTAAAAATTAACCACCTATTTCCATATCCCGCAATTTTATATGACAAAACTAATATTGATTACCGGCACAACGTCAGGCTTTGGCCATGCAATTGCCCGGAAATTTGCAGAAAACGGACACAATCTGATCATCACCGGGCGACGAAAAATACTGCTGGATGAACTGGCAGAAGATCTGAAAACGAGATGCAACATTGACGTGCTGCCCCTCTGTTTTGATGTTACCAAACTGAGTGAGGTCGAAATGGCCATTGAATCTTTGCCCGACAAATGGAAGAATATTGATGTACTGGTTAACAATGCGGGGTTAGCGGTTGGACTGAACCCTGTTCATGAGGGGGTGATTGACGATTGGGAAAGGATGATCGATACCAATGTTAAGGGCTTGCTGTACATGACGCGCCTGGTTTCTCCGCTGATGGTGGCTCGTAAACAGGGGCATATCATCAACATAGGTTCAATTGCCGGGAAAGAGGTGTATCCGATGGGGAATGTGTATTGCGGATCAAAATTCGCAGTAGATGCCATTACCAAAG
>CAIYES010000173.1 GCA_903925275.1 uncultured Bacteroidales bacterium | reverse complement strand
GGCGAAATTGGCAGACGCACAAGATTTAGGATCTTGTATCGAAAGATGTGCAGGTTCGATCCCTGTTATCCTCACCAAACTTTAACTAACCTAAAATCAAAAACCTATGAACAAGGAACAACTTGCTGCAACAATTACCGGCCGGCAGTACCGGGATGAAATGGAGAAGGAACATGAGAGAATGGCAAAGGAAAATGGATTGCTGGTGGTATTCGGAGCCTCTGACCATCTTATGGAGTTTCGGGGAGTGATCAACGACGAGGTTGGAGCGTATGATGGTGGCTCCGTAATATTATTCAAACACAAGGAAGAAATTTGTATTGTTGAGGTTGACGATATCGACGAACTGGAAGATGCCCGTAAAGAAGTTTCCGCCATGGATGCCCGCGACCTCGGCAATATCATTACGTCTGAATGGTGTCCTGACACTCCAAGGTGCTCTTGGATAATTACAACAAAACTACCTCATGCCACCTTCGATATCATGGAGGACGAGAAGTTATACTGCCGGGGAGTCGTTATCGACGCGGCGGGACTGTTCGGTGCCAAGGCACAAATGGATGTTATGCAAAAAATCGTTGCTGCGGAGTATGGTAAGAATCCTGCGGACCTTTTTGTAAAATGCCGCAAAAAGGAACTGGTAGAGCCAAGGCAGATCATCCAGTTCTTTGCAAATTCATGGCTTAAAATCAATCTGAGTATAACGGGAACCATCACTGGAGGATTTGATCATGCATCCGCCCTGCACTCCGTCAGAACGGTCCGCAGGCTGTATTATTCCAATCGTGCGTACCGCAGCCGGGTTGATGCCATAATCGGTAACCTGAACATTGAAAAATGCCAGATAGACAAGCTGGGATTAGTAGCAAGATAAAACAGGATCTCCCGGAAACGAAAAAAGGCCCCGCACCAATTAAGGTACGGGGCCTTTCTGTTTAATATAATACTGGTTTAAATAAGTCCATAAACTTTCTCCAACGCTTCTGCCGGATATGTTTTTACGGTGCCAAATCTCGGATCAGGGCATGTGCCTGTATCCCATCCATTCTTCCGGCAAACCTTAGAGGCTGCCGTTCCTATCTTGATGCACACCGGAAGCGTGGCCTTTATTCCTTTGAGGTTAAGGAATCCCGCTGCTGTATAAACGTCTGGGCGGGTCTGCGTAGATGCCTTTAACTGTTTGATGTCCGTTTTGATCTCATCAAGGTCGGCCTGATGCTCCCGCAATCCTTTGATAGCCATTTCCAGAATATCAAGTGTACTGATTGGTTTTAATGCCAAAGCCTCTTTTTCCTTTTCGATAAAGTAGTTGCGGATATTCTCGCCTGCCAAAGTTCTGGATAACATGCAAATTCTCTTTGATAAATCTACACTTATCGCATAATCCTTAATATCTCTTAGCCCTCCGTTTGGCATTTCGTCATGAAGGACTAAACATTGATAATCAACACCTTGTATTGCATACTCGTTTTTAATAATGTATCTATCACAAAATTTGGTGAAATTATTATCTTTAAATCCCAAACCGACATACAATTCCCGTGCTGATACGGCCTTTTTGCCGTCGCGCTCCGTTATCCTGATCATATCATTCATGGGTACCTCCTTCCATGGCTTTGAGCGCTGAATTAAGCGCTACATAGGTTAGATAAACGTCCTGCCTGTATTCTTCAGACGCTTCTGGATTTGCGTTTAGGAACGCAATGACCATAGATGAAAGGTTGTGTCTGTGATTGCTCGGCGTGTTGGCCGATGTGATAATTTTCTCGGGTGTAATTACCCTGTTTTGACTGGTGTTAGACATTTGTTTTGATATTTAGTAAAGTGTAAAGTCAGGGTGTGTCTAACACCTTTCATGCGAGGCACGAAAAATTGGCCATTGTTACCTCCGGCCCACCCTGACTTGTTTCGTAAAATTTCGTTGATCATTGCCTCTGGATTGAAAAGTATTAGACTCGGCAAATATACAACGCCATTTGTCATTTCCGACAAACCAGGTAAAATAATTTGCGCCATCCCCGATCTCACTTCAGGT
>CAIYES010000172.1 GCA_903925275.1 uncultured Bacteroidales bacterium | reverse complement strand
TATTTTCTAAATTAATATAACTATATACTATGAAAAAACATATAAAATATCTAATAAGCACGATGACAGTACTGGCACTCCTTGCTGCATTTCAGGTGACCAAAGCTCAAGCCCCTGTGGTGACGATAAATTGCCCTACAGGGACTATAAACCCTGGTGATTATATTACTATCCCGGTTAAAATGACCGGAACAACAGTTGGGGGCTGGCAACTTATTATTGATTATGACCGGGATATCCTTACCTACGATTCTGCAGGAACCGGTGTTGCTCCTACTGGTTTACCTCCTGGTACATGGGGCTATAATCCAAGTTATTCGCATACTTCCTTTACCGGGAAACGGCTAAAACTTCTATTTTTATATACGGGTGGCGGAAGCGGAGCCACCTATTCAGATCAAATTATTGCCAATTTAAAGTTCACATTTGTTGGTGGTTCTACAACTTTTTCATACACAAATAAATCAACCACTACTGTAATGACGGGTCAACAGTATACTTTTGTAAAAGCCAATCCTTACGGTACTATAAATTTAATTACAACCTTTTCCATTGGTTCTGTTAGTGGCGATTACGCAACTATCACTTCAGTAGCCGGCGGTGGCAATTGGGGAACGGCTGCTTCCTGGGATTTGGCTAAAGTGCCGAACCGTTCTAATAAAGTTGTGATCAACAGCAATCCGGCTACCCCGTTAATCAACGAAGCTACGCATATCTGCACCGGCGGTTTGACCATCAACACGGGCAAAGCGATGACCAACAATTTCCCTTTGACTGTAAATGGCAACCTGCTGCTGAAATCTGTTGATCTGACAGGTTCCGGTTCATATATTGACAACAGTACAACAACCGTAACCGGCACAACTAAAGTCGAACGATACATGACCGGGAACTGGAATGGCAGTACTTTGCCGCCTCCCTCAGGAACATTATTTCATTATGTGTCATCGCCGGTGTCAAATTGCAATGCCTTCGATGCTTTCTATGGCAATTTACTTTTCACTTTCCAAGAAGATAGTATTGTTCCCAGTTGGGTGTACATCATGGATGGGAGAATGCCTTTGGCTGTGGGGAAAGGCTATAATGCTGCCACAAAGTCGGACGGAGTGATCACTTATTACAATGGGACACTGAACAAGGGAGATATAACCATTACCTTGACAAAAAACAGTTTTGGTCCACCAGCGCCAACATTCACCGGCTACAACCTGATTGGAAACCCCTTCCCTTGTTCATTTGACTGGTCTACTTTTTCACCTCCATCAGGCATGGATGCAGCTGCATACGTTTATGATTATAACCAATATAAAGTTAAGATTCCCGGGGTACCCGGAACATTCGACGGGATTATTCCTGCCGAACAAGGGTTTTTTGTTAAAACGACAACCAATAATTTAAGTTTAACACTACCTGCCAATAAAAGAGTACATACCGCTCCTGAAAAATATTTTAAAAGCAGTTTTTCTGATCTGCTGACCTTGAAAATTGCAGGTAACGGTAATGAAGACGAAGCATTGATCTACTTCGATGCTGATGCAACCGAAGGTTTTGATCCTCAGTTCGATGGTTACAAACTTTACGGAGCTGATGCAGCGCCGCAATTGTTTTCGATTTTGCCGAACGACAACCTTACCATCAATACATTGCCATCGGTTAATTCAAACCCGGTTGTTGCTGTTGGCCTGAAAGTCGGTGTGACTGAGACCTATACCATCACTGCTTCGGGTATGGAATCATTTGCCAATGGTTCGGATATTTACCTTGTAGACCTCTTTTTGAACAAGACCCAAAACCTGAACAGCAACCCTGTTTACGAATTTACTGCTTCGCCCGGAAGCGATATGCACCGGTTTGATGTTCATTTTGCTCCGACCACCGGGATCCCGCAGGGTACTTCGGACAATATAAAGATCTATGCAGCAGAGAAAAGCGTGTATGTGAATATCCCGATGGCGTTGCAAGGCGTGATCATCGTATACGACCTGCTTGGCAAAGAGGTGAAACGTCAGCCAATTGAAAGCAATACGCTGAACAAGGTCAACCTGAATGTACAACTTGGATATTATCTTGTGAAAGTTCTTGGCGACAAATCGACTGTTTCAGGAAAAGTTTTTATCCGGTAATACAATTATCCACTAGCTAATCATACAATATATATAATATGAAAACCTTAAAATTAATATTGGTTCTTGTTGCAATCATGGCCTTACCCCTGCTCAGCCTGTGTGATGTGCCACCTCCCCCACCAGTTGGTGGAGGCGGCGGTACCCCCGGCCCGGTTGGTGCACCTATCGACGGAGGCGTAAGTATTTTACTGGCGATGGGAATAGCCTATGGCGGTAAGAAGCTTTACATCATGCGTAAAGAGAAGGATAAACTTGAAATTGAAACAGAAGCATAGCATTGTTGACTTTTACAGGTTATAGAACCTGTTAGAATTATTATCAGAACTGGTTTTTCTATTGATTCTTGTGTATCATATCGGAGTTTATGGATGAACCGGTTCTTTTTTTTAACCTAATTAATAAACGTTTTACCATGAAAAAAAATGGAATTGTTACCGCAGTATTTATTGTATTGCTCTCCTGCATGGGATATGCACAGAAAATTGACAGTGTTGCCATTCCACAGGTTATATGGAGAAGGATGCTCATGACCTATCCGATGGCCCAGCGCCATCCTGTATCGTGGACCAAAGAAGGATTACTCTACAAAGGTGAACTGACTATTTTGGAAACGCCTGCATTTGCGTTGATTGATTCGACCGGACGGTTGATCAGGAAAGAAAAAAAGGTTATGGAAGCCTATCTGCCCAAGCAGATCAAGGATGAGATGACAACAAAATATCCAGGTTATAAAATGATAGATATTTTCCAATATACAGATGATAAAGGAAAGGAGACCTATAAAACAACCTTCCAATCAGTACAGAGCGTAATCTATAATCCTGACGGAACGCCAGCGGCAAAATAGGTATCAAGAGGAGTTTCTGAGGGTTTTACATTTGCTCCCCAAGTTGGCAGCGTAGCTGCCTAATCTTTGTAGTAGTAATAACAGGGTGTGAATAACAAAGCAGCGTAGCTGCGAAATAGATTATTCTTGCTAATGTTTGATAAACTCATCAGCTATGCTTCGACAGGTTCAACGACCATGTCGCCCCGATGGGGCTCTTTAAATGGTCCGCATTTATCTTGCTACAAAAATATCACCCCAATGGGGTTCTAAGATTGCAGTGTTTTTTCCAGATTCTTTTTCACCAAGTCGATTTCAATTTCAAACATAATCCATCAGATTTTCCACCTGATCCCAAAATAGCGTAAAATTGAGTCCGCTCCGAAAGCTTTTTTGAACTTTTTGGAGCAGGCGCAAGATTTTAATTTCACGGTGTATGCACAGGTGGATTTATTTTCCCTCCGCGGATTTGAAATTCATGCGCAAAGTAATTGACTGAGTCACGATTATCAGTATTGTTCAGGTAATATAGATAGAGACTCCGGTACACCTCAACCGGAACAGGTTTTAACGAAAGAGAGCGGCGCCACATGGCTGCCGCTTTTTTATTTTCCCCCTGGTAAACATAATAAAGACCAAGATTGTAAACCGCTATGGAATTTAACGGGTCAAGGGAAACTGCAATTTCACAGCGTTGTGCAGCTTTCTGGTAAGCATGCTTCCTGAAGAAATCGCTGGCTGAAATGATACACAGGTTGACATAATTCTTTGTCGCTTCCTCGTTATGGAATCCACGTTCCTGAGCCCTGGTAAAGTAACGGAATGCAGTGTCATATTGTTTTTTCTCTGTAAAATAGAGCATCCCCATGTTGTAAAGAAACCTGGGGTACTCCTTTAAAGCAAGCGCCTCGCGCATATATTTTTCAAACATGATATAGTCACCTTGTTTGAAATAGTAACGGCCAAGAAAATGGTGGAACCAGGCCCTGTTTGGGTTGTATTCGATGGCAGCCTTCCAAAAGGCCTCCGGACTCCGGTATTTTTTTCCGGTATCGAACGAGAAAGCAGAGAGGACGATGATCATCAGGCTGAAAATGATCAAGCCAAATTTCCGGTTAAACCTGCCCTTTAAATCGGGCAGAAGGGCAAGAAGCACGATCAGCAATCCTGTAACGGGAAGGTAGGCGCGATGTGCGAGATATTCATAGCTGTCGGGGGCACTGACCAGGCGGACATACATATTTGGAAGGCAGAAGAGGATAAACCAGGCCGCTCCGAAGATGATCAGCGCCTTGTTTCTCTTTCCGAACCGGATTATCAGTATGCAGATAATCAATGTGAACAGGATCCCAAGAGCTGTTAATACATAGGTAAATACGGGGGTTGCCGCATAGTTGAACGGAAGAAAGAATTTTGCGATAATTTCAAACACAAAGGGAAAGCTCTTCAACAGGATTGCAAATCCCCGCTGGTCGTCGCTGCGCATGTCGATTGCAGCCACGCGTAACAGATGCCATCCGGCCACAATGACCAGCAACGAAAGCAACAGTATAAATTTCTGTTTATCCGGATGGTACTGTTTTGTAACAAACAAATACAAGATGACAAGAATGGGTAAAATAATGGCTGATTCTTTTGAAAACAGGGCCAGAAAGAAAAACACCGCAGCCAGAATGAGCACGGATACTTTCCGTTCTTTGACAGACTTAATTACATAGATAAAAAATAACAGGGAGAACAGGGTTACCAGCAGATCATTCCTTGCCGGGATCCAGAAAACAGCATTTGCCATAAGCGGATGTACAGAAAATACCAATGCCCCTACCAAGGATTTATTGTAGCTGAAACCCAGCAATTGCAATAACCACAACAGGGAAAGGGCTGTGAGTATATGGAGTAACATGTTTGTAAAATGATAGATAGCCGGGTTCGTACCCCCTAACTGTGCATCAACCATGAACGATGCATTCAGCAACGGGCGGTAAAACGGACTGGAATTGTTGAAAAAGGCATCGCTCCTGAAGGTCTTGAAAATATTCCCGGGATCGGCAATCTTTGATTGGTTTTCGAGAATAAGAATGTCATCATCAAAATATACAAACCCGTTTTTGACAAACGGAGAAAAGATTAACAATGGAATGATGATGATCAGCAGATATGAATACTTAACAACAATGCCAGCCATTCCGGATTTTCTATTTCCCTGCTTTTTTACAGAAATTCCTTTCATGGGACCATTCTTTTGAAACAATTTGTAAATATGCAAAAAAATCGTCATAAACAGGGGTATTTGCCTAATTTGATCCTTTAACCTGTATAATGAATCCGGGATAAAGAGGAAAATCTGGGGGGGAGGGAAATTCCGCTTGAGGGAAGCCGTAACTGATAAAACAAACAACGCCCTGGCCTGGAAAGATACATTTTAGTCGCAGTATTGTGGATCTTACAGGGGTTTGTGATCAGTAACATCATATGGCTGAGATATTTTTTATATTTGCCGGGTCAAACTATAAACTTAATGTTAATCAAACAAAGCCTCAATCCTTTTCAGCAAAAAGTTTTCTGGACAGCCATCATCGTTGTTGCAACACTCGTCGTATTTTTCCCCACCCTGTTCAACGAACTTACCAATTGGGATGATCATGCTTACATTAATGAAAACCCCCATATCAAAGCCCTTTCGTTGGAAAACATCAGATGGATTTTCAGCAATCCATTCATGGGGAATTACCATCCGCTGACAATGATTTCAATGGCTATTGATTATAAGATCAATGAATTAAACCCATTTGTTTTTCACTTTACCAACCTGTTATTGCATACCGGGAATGCTGTGCTGGTGTTTTTTGTCATTTTTGCCTTGACCGGCAGGCTTAACGTTTCGGTGATTGCCGGGTTGCTGTTTGGCGTTCACACGCTTCACGTCGAGTCGGTGTCGTGGGTTTCGGAACGCAAAGATGTTTTATATGCTCTTTTTTATTTAGCCGCACTTTTTTCCTATATCCGGTTCGGCAAGAAGAGGGAGCGAAAGTGGTACTGGTTAAGTATCTGTTTATTTGTGCTCTCCCTGTTATCGAAAGGTCAGGCAGTTTCGCTGGCAGTGACATTATTTCTGATTGATTATTTCCAGGGGAAAAAACTTTTTGATCAGAAAAGCCTGGTCAATAAAATCCCATACTTTATTTTGGCCATCCTGTTCGGTTTTATAGCCATCAAGGCCCAGCAAGGGGTTTCGGCGACTGAGATGGTGCAAACCGATGGCCTACAGCGGATTTTCTTTGCCTCCTATGGCTTTCTGATGTACATCATGAAACTGATCCTGCCGGTAAATTTATCGGCCTATTATCCGTATCCAAACTTCGCGCAGGGGGCAAGTTTGCCGGTTATCTATTATCTGGCGCCCGTAGCAGTCCTTGTTTTTATTGTTGTGCTGTATTTCAGTTTTAAACGATCAAAATCTGTTTTTTTCGCTTTAAGTTTTTTCCTGGTAAATATTTTTCTCGTGCTGCAATTGTTACCGGTAGGGCGTGCCATCATGGCTGACCGTTATGCCTATGTTCCCTCCATCGGATATTGCTTTATTTTCGGGTGGTTCATCGGCAGCACCAACATCCTTAAAAACCACCGTATTGGTTATGCAATAGCAACGGGATACATGATACTCCTGGGGTTTCTCACTTTTGAACGGACCAAGGACTGGAAAAATTCCTTAGTGCTCTGGACAGATGTGATCAGCAAAGGCAGGAGTGTTCCGATTGCATGGTATAACCGGGGTAACGTGCATTACGGAGTCTCAGATTATAAAAAGGCAATCGCCGACTACAATGAATGTTTAAAGGAAGATCCAAGGTATTTAAGGGCTTATATTAACCGTGGGCAGGCCAAGACCAAGCTTCTGGATTATAAGGGTGCAGTATCTGATTATGATGAATTGCTCGGTATCGATTCGGGTTATGTGAATGCGTATATTAACCGGGCTATGTCGAAAAGGATACTTCGCGATTTAAACGCATCCCTTCATGATTACAATGTGGCTATCCGCCTGAAACCCGGTCAGGTAGAGCTTTACGCAAGCAGAGGGGTGGTGAAATTCGAGCTAAAAGATGTCGCTGGAGCCCTCGCAGATTACGACAAGGCCATATCACTGGATCCAGCAAATCCGACGGGTTACAGTGAACGTGCAATCATTAAGAAAAACAGCAACGACCTTGCGGGAGCCCTGGCAGATTACGATATAGCCATTGGGTTGCAGCCCACGAACAGCGATTTATATAACAACCGTGGGAATCTGAAATATCAGCGCGGGGATATGGAAAATGCGCTGAAAGATTATTCAGAGGCCATCAGATGCAACCCGAAAGAACCTCTTGGGTTCCAGAACAGGGGCGCTGCATTTTACAGCCAGAAAAAATATTCCGAGGCGCTTGCCGATTACAGTGCTGCAATTTCATTGAATCCGAAGGGTGCTGATTTATATTATACCCGTGCCCTTATTGAAAAGGAGTTAAACGATATTGCAGGAGCACGCAAAGATTATCTGAAGGCGGTTGAACTGAACCCTGGTTATGCGATGACTGACTTGAAGACCTCGCTGGGCATGGCATCACTTCAGGGCGTAAAACTCACTTTTGACCAGTGTTTTAGCATGGGTCAGAATTTCGAGAACCAGGGAAAATTAACGGATGCCATGAGCCAATACCGGAAAGCTGTTGAGTTGAAACCTGATTATGCCGAGGGATGGCACAGCCTTGGAACCGTTTACGGTAAAACCGGCCGATATGGCGAAGCCATTAATTGTTTCAATAATTCAATGCGTTATAAAAAGAATTATGTTGAAGCAATGTCCGACCGGGGAATTGCCAAGGCAGGCATGGGCCGTACCAACGAGGCATTGGAAGACCTTGCCGCTGCCATCCGCATGAATCCGGAATTCGCAATGGCCTATTTTAACAGAGCCCTGGTTTACCTGAATACCGGGAAAAAGGAATTAGCCTGCATTGACCTTCAAAAAGCCGCTAAATTGGGAAATATGGATGCCAATGTGCTATATCAGAAGCAGTGCCAGGGGAGATAATGTGGCATGGCTTGCATGCACCTTTACTGACCAAATTGTGAAATGTGAAAAAGGAAAAGAAAAAGATCGTTCAGTCTTCAGTGGTTCACAAAAAGCAAAAAGACGATGCGGGGTTTGTAAAAAACCATCTTCATCTTCTGCTGTTAGGGAGTGTCGTTCTGATTACCTTTATAATCTATGCACCGGCGCTGCGCAACCAGTTTACGAACTGGGATGACGGGACTTATGTAACCCAGAACCCTTACATCACCTCATTGTCCAAAACGAACCTGGCCTATATCTTCTCCAATCCGATTGCAGCCAATTACCATCCGCTGACCATCATCTCCCTTGCATTAAATTACAAGTTTGCAGGTCTGTCGCCTTTTTCATATTATTTGGTCAATATCCTCTTCCACCTGTTCAACATTCTGCTTGTTTACCGGCTGATACTGATCATTTCGGGGAAGAACAGGACGATGGCCTTGTTTGTGGCAGCACTTTTTGCGGTTCACCCCATGCATGTTGAATCGGTGGCGTGGATTGCCGAGCGAAAGGATGTGTTGTACACCTTTTTCTTTTTGGGAGGTTTGATTTCTTATCTCAACTTCATTGGTAAAAAGGGTCGGGGGTTTTATATCCTTTGTATGGCGTTGTATTTATTGTCGGCTCTGTCAAAACCATCGGCTGTTGTTTTTCCGATCATACTGTTTCTCATTGATTATTTCAGGAAAAGAAAAATTGATGTTGGCATGTTTGCAGAGAAGGTGCCATTTTTCGCCATTTCCATCTGGATTGGATTGCAAACCATACACAGCCAGACGCAAATGGTTGCAGGGGATATGGAGAATTTCAATATTATCCAGAAACTCCTTTTTGCCTCTTATGGTTTTTGCGCTTATATTATTAAACTGATTGTCCCAATCGGGCTTTCAGCATTTTATCCATTTCCGGGAACCGGCGATTCACATCTGCTGCCATTGATCTTTTGGTTAACACCCCTTATGAATCCTAAATTCAAGTAATTAATGCAACTTTTTACGAGGAAAAATACTTAATATTTTTCAAGACAAAGGAGAAGGAAAAAATCCTTCCCCCTGTCCTGATGGGTAAAGTTTAATTTTGCCCTCTCCTCGTCAAAAAAAAGTTGCAAGATGAAACATTTAACCAAAGAACAAAGGTACACAATTGCTGTAATGAATAATAAAAGCTATAGTCAAAAAGACATTGCTTTTGCCATTGAGAAAGACAAATCGGTTGTAAGTCGTGAATTGAGGCGAAACTGCGACAAACGCAGTGGTTGTTATTCCAATGATCTTGCTCAACGAAAGTACAACCAACGACAAAAGGAAAAACCGAAGCACATTTCATTTTCGAGCGAGGTTGAAATTTTTGCTGAGAGCTGGCTTGAAAGAGACTATAGCCCTGAACAAATAGCAGGCAGGGCAAAGCTAGAAGGAATAAATTGCGTAAGTCCAGAACGACTTTATCAACATATTTGGAGGGATAAAAAGCAAGGAGGTAAATTGCACTTACATCTTAGACGAAAAGGCAGAAAGTATCGCAAGAGAGGTGCTGCAAAGGATACCAGAGGTATAATAAAAGATCGTATTGACATATCTCAACGCCCTGCTATTGTTGACCAAAAGCAAAGACTTGGTGATTTTGAAATAGATACTGTAATTGGACAAAATCATAAAGGTGCTTTGTTGACTATAAACGACAGAGTAAGCAGCATGGTATTGATTGCAAAACTAAATGGGAAAAATGCTGAAGAACTGGCGCAAAAAGCAATTGAAGTGTTGAATCCATTTAAGGAATGGACACATACGATCACGGCTGATAATGGGAAGGAGTTTGCCGAACACAAAACGATAAGCAAAAGTTTAACTCTTGACTTCTACTTCGCAAAACCCTACCACTCATGGGAACGCGGAGCCAACGAAAACACGAATGGGCTTATCCGACAATATTTCACAAAAGGATCGTCATTTGAAAACATTACAAACCAAGATGTTAAGAGGGTTCAGGACATACTA
>CAIYES010000171.1 GCA_903925275.1 uncultured Bacteroidales bacterium | reverse complement strand
GTTTGAGTGGCCACGTAGGATTTCGATCACTGAGACAGTATTCCTTCTGCAAGTTTTGGACCTGTAATAGGTTTGAGTGGCCACGTAGGATTTCGATCACTGAGACTTTCTGTTCATTATTAAATCTTCTCCTGATATGCGTTTGAGTGGCCACGTAGGATTTCGATCACTGAGACCTTATGTCTTCGATAAATTCAACCTTATCATTAGTTCGAGTGACCTCGTAGGATTTCGATCACTGAGACTGATGTTTGACGCTAAGTAATTCAATGAGTTCCGTTTGAGTGGCCACGTAGGATTTCGATCACTGAGACTTCTTGGCACCACTCTTCAAAGCCTTACGAACAGCAAGTTCGAGTGGCCACGTAGGATTTCGATCACTGAGACGTGGTGAGTTTCCAACTGTTTTTGTATCGGCAGTTCGAGTGGCCACGTAGGATTTCGATCACTGAGACATCATATTTTCTGCAACAAATTGATTTATCATCGTTCGAGTGACCTCGTAGGATTTCGATCACTGAGACCTTTGGATGGATGCAATTAATTGCGTCCTTGGAAAGTTCGAGTGGCCACGTAGGATTTCGATCATTGAGACATGTTGTTGCTCCTCCAGGAGTCCAGTACCAAGGTTCGAGTGGCCACGTGGATTTCGATCACTGAGACAATGTTGTGACTCGATCCACTTTATGTTGGTCAGTTCGAGTGGCCACATAGGATTTCGATCATGAAGACTTTTCTATCTTTCTTCTTAACTTTCTGCCTGTGTTTAAAAGTGAAAGGATATTTAAAAAAACGGTCAACTTTGGAAAAATTTTAAAAAATCGAACGATCGGTTGTGTTCATGGAATTTATTCTACATATATTCGGGGTCGCAAATGCTGTATTGAAAAGGTAAAAAGGATGATGAATATGGTTGCTTAGGGTTAATGTGCATCAGGGCATTCTAAAATACGGTCCAAAGTAAAAAACAAGTATGGCAGATTCAACCTTTATAGAAAAGTTCCAACTGGAAAAGTCAAAGCTTGAAAAAAAAAACATGCCAATACCAGTAACAGAAGACGAAGCGTTATCGGAGGATAATTTTTTTCAGGATGTTCTTACATACGATTTTCTGATTCCATTGTCACCTGAACGAATCTGTGATTTATTCCCTGTGGCACTGAATATTGATGACACCGAAAAACAGGAAAAAAGGAAGAGGAAGGTTGTTCATAATAGGAAGAAATAATCACTATTTTCAAATATCTCACATTCATTTCATTTCAAATTAATCAAGATGAGAACGAAACTAAAAAAAGGTGAAACTGTGGTCCTTGTCATTAGGCCGCATTGGTTAGTGTTGGTTTGGCCTTCATTATTTTTAGTCATTGGCATTGTTCTGGCGATTCTGATCGGAACCTATGGATTTTTCATCCCACTGATTCCACTTTGTTATCTGGGCTATAAAATTATTGAAAGAAACAACAATCTCTGGGCTGTTAGCAATTTGCGGGTGATTGATGAGTTTGGCGTGTTGTCTCATAACTCTAAGGAAAGTCCATTGGATAAAATTAACAATGTCACCTATGAGCAATCCCTTTGGGGCAGAATGTTCGGGTATGGAAACGTTCAAATTCAAACTGCAGCAGAAATTGGTTCAACGATATATTATATGGTTGAAAAACCAAAAGAACTGAAAGACACGATTACCCAAATGCAGGAGGAATATAAAAATACGCAGGTTTTTAATCAGGCACAGGAATTGGCAAAAGCAATCACAAGTTCTGCAACCAGGCAATCCCGAGCAGATGTGGCCTCTGAAATCGAAAAGTTATTTGAACTAAAGCAAAAGGGAATACTTACTGAGGACGAGTTTAATGCACGAAAAAGAAAAATCCTTGACAACTGAATTTCTAAATCCATGTCCACGACCTACCACATACTCCTGATCGAAGACGAACCCGAAAAATGGTATCCGTTTCTTAATCACATCACTGTAGAGCCTGAAATTGATTCTTTCATAGTCGATAATGTAACCTCCCTGGAGCAAGGGAAAGAGTATATCAGCATAAACCATCCTTCGCTGGATGCAGTTCTGATTGAATACAACTTTCCAAACACCTCTGCCGGGGAAGTGCTGGCAGCCATTCCCTGGATAAGAAAAAATTATCCGTTACTGCCGGTTTTTGTTCTCTGTGCAAATCCGGCATCAGAAGAGTTAACCGCCATCACCTCTTTCATTAAAGCAGGGGCTGTAAATTACTTCAATATCGCCACCTTCCAGCCTGCCTATCTTGCTGCTCATCTATGTGCTGCCCGTGAAAACAGAAAAGTCGTTCGTCAATATGAAATCGTGACATCGGTTGCTGTAGAAAAATCAGGAAATAAGCCCTGCCTGCTTATTGATGAAATGAATGATTCGCAGGTATCCGGTTGTTTCGCATTTTCGCTTGAAGCGGTAAAAAAACCCCGCTCCGATCAGGAAGAGTCTGAGTTTATGGAATACTCAGAACGCTGGCACCGTGAGTTTTTCAGGATGCTGGCTATTCTCATTGACGAAAAGGTGTCACTTACAATAAAATACCATTGTCCTCCCGAGGTTGAAGTTGATAAACATCGAAAGGTTGGAGTTTATTGGCAGTTTACCATAACAGCAGGAAACCTTGATGAAATCAACCGGGAATACGAAAAAACCATGCGGGATGTCAACCTTTACCTCGGTGTACATTCCCTGTTTCCCGACAATCCGTATGTTTTTACCCCGGTCACAAGTATTAACCAATTAAAATTACTGCTTGTTCCGCAAAATTTGAACCGATATCAGGTAAAAAGAAAAACGGCTGAATGTTCGCGTTCATCCCGGCAAATCGGTTATAAAAAGCAAACCATTCCGGCATCAAACATGCTTCTCTCGGTTTTCAAAAAACCAGATGATTGGTCATCGATCAATACATTTTGTAAAATTATGGTGCAGGAAGAAGATTATACTCAATTCGATATTTCAATTCAGCCATACAATATAAGTGCAAAGGATAAAGAAGAAGCATCAAAATGGGCGTCAGGATTACCTGAAGATTTCCCACTTCAGGAAGAAGGTATCACGGTTTATAGGAAATTCCTGGAAGGTTTATCACATGCTACCTTCAAACATTTTTTGGTGACCTTTCACTTTTTTACCCGTGGTACCATACCCAATGATGCGATCAAAGCAGCGCTTTTTAATGCTTTTGCACTCGAGCAATTCGAAAACAACCAACCGGAAAAGCAGGACCTTTTATTTGCAGATATTTACCCTGATTATAGTCTGCCCATGTTCTCCAGGATGCCCTTGCCTCAAAAAGAGGGCATTCCGGGCATAATTACCGTGCCCCAGAATATGTTGTTTATTCCACCGAACATTAATAAGGATGGTGTAAGAATCGGGCATAAAAGGATCAATGGCGATTGGAAAGATATCCGTATCCGTTATCCTGATTTAACACAACATGCGTATATCCTTGGCCAGACCGGTACAGGAAAAAGCACTATGCTTTATACCATGGTAATGGATTTACTCAACAGCGGGAAACATGTCAGCCTGATCGATCCGCACGGCGACCTTTATGATCAGGTTGTAAAAGACATGCCGGCATCATGCAGGGCAAATACGGTTTTCTTTGATCCTTCTGCTTCATCAGAAACTATCCCGGGAATTAACTTCCTTAGCCATGATCCATCAGACCCTTTTCAGAAATCGTTCTTAATGAATTCCATGTACACTATTTTAGATAGTTTATATGACATGAAACTGACCGGCGGTCCGATTTTTATCAAATATTTTCAGGCAGCCATGCGGCTGGTCATGGAAAATCAGGGTTCTATTCTTGATATTATCCAGGTCTTTGAAAACAAAGATTTCAGGGATAACCTTTTGGCAAACACCAAAAACCCTGAACTTTCTGCTGAATGGAATGAATTGGGCTCCACAAGCGGAGATTACGGTTTTGCCAACATTTCAATTTACATTACAAGTAAACTGAATGAATTCCGTAATAATGCATTTCTCCGTGAGATCCTCGGCACGAAGGAAAACCAGCTTGATTTCAGCGACATCATGAACAAGGGTAAAAATCTTCTTGTCAGGTTGCCAATAGGCGTTCTTGGAGAAAGAGGCGTTAACCTTGTGGGACAGATCATTTTCAACAAATTCCTCATGACTGCATTTGCACGGGAAAAACTGAAAGAAGAACTCCGGCTCGACCATGTGCTTGTTGTGGATGAATTCCACAAATTTACCACAGATGCCATCGGCAAGGTGTTTTCTGAAGCCCGCAAGTACCATCTGAGCCTTGTTGTTGCTAACCAGACATTTGCTCAGCTTCAATATGACGTGCAGCACATCCTCCTTGGGAATGTCGGAAGCATGATGTTTTTCAGGCCCGGCATCAACGATGCCCAGTTGGTTGCCCGGTATTTTGAACCTGATTTTACTGCAGGGGAGCTTTGCAGTCTGCCAAATTATCACTGTGCTGCCAGAATCAGTATAAATCAAAGGCCTTCAAAACCGTTCATTTTTGAAACGATCAAGATTGAATCTTAGCGGCCGTATCCATTACAGGACTCTTGCTCTATTGAGTGGGTTTTTAGAGGAAGATTAGATTAATTGTCGGGTTTACTCAAAATCTCCTTCTTTTTGGCGTAAACAATGAGAGTCTTAAACGTCCTATTTTTAGATGCTTTCTGACCCCACGTACACGTTGTCAGAATCAATTTCAAAAGTTAATAAACAATATTTGGGTTTATGATTTATGAATATTTTGAGTCCTCCCAGCTTCTCCTTGTCCAGATAATCTTCAAAAATATTATTACTTGTCATTTCTGTATATCTTTCCAATACCATCTCCACAAATGTTGGATTTACCCCTGTCATATTACTGTGATTATTCATTTTGTAACTATCCCCCACACAAATGTACATGACATTTTTCAAAATTTCACAAGGCGAATAAAAAAAGTAAGAACAGATAGATTATCTCTATTGTGGACGTTTTTCAGGTTGGGTATCAATGAGGCACAATTGGTTGCCCGGTATTTTGAACCTGATTTTACTGCAGGGGAACTTTACTGTCTGCCAAATTATCATTGCTGCCAGCATCAGTATTAATCAAAGGCATAACCATCACTCCCGATATGGAAGTCATTGTAAAAGCCCCCCGGGATGCTTCTATTGATAAGATAAAAGAAAAAGTCAGAAAGAAAGCCCCCTGGATCATCAAACAGCAGGGCTATTTTTTAGCCTTTCATCCCAGAACACCCGAAAAGAAGTATGTGAGCGGAGAAACCCACTTATACCTGGGCAGGCAGTACCGTTTAAAGGTAACGGAAGCCAGGACAAATTCTGTTCATTTCAGTGGCAGCTTTTTTGAAGTTCAGGCAAAGAAGAAATCAAGCGCCAAATCCCTTTTGCTGAAATGGTACCGGGAGAGAGCAAAGATGAAATTCCCCGAAATTGCAGAACCATGGATCATCCGGTTTGAAAAATACAATGTCAAACCGGAAGCCATTTTTATTCAGGAGATGCCTAAGCGGTGGGGCAGTTGCACCCCCAAAGGCAAGATCATCCTGAACCCCGAACTGATCAAAGCCCCCAAACCCTGCATTGAATACGTGATTATTCATGAGTTGTGTCACCTTGTCCATCCGAACCATACCACGGCTTTTGTACAACTGCAGGAGAAAGTGATGCCCGACTGGCAGAAATGGAAATTGAAGCTGGACACATTATTGGCATGAGGTGTCCGACTTCATGCTGCAATTGCAGAATACCGCTTCGATGCCTCTCTGATAACTTATCCGGTTCAAACCCACTGTGGCGCGGAATACGCTTCAAGGTTTCCTCCAACGACTTCAGTTGTTCTATACAGAACCTTTTTTATGGTCGCAATGTCTATAATTGGAATGGAACTAATCAAATACAGGGTTGTATTATAAACGTTTATTCAAGATTCAATGCGTAGAATAAAATGCTCGGAAACCAGCCTTACATTTCTGTAATTTTGTTACATGTATATACGACTCTTTGTTTACTGCAATTGCATAAGGGACCGGAAAATTAAGCCGATTCCTGAGGAATTCAGACCTTACGTGAGGTTTGACGATAACATCCTATATCTGGATTATACCGGAGATAGCCACTATACCGCTGGAAGCCATGATTGCCAAAAGGGGTCCAAGGAGGAAGAACCAGAACTGTCCGATCCGCTATGGGCCGAATGGCTTGAAAATGCCTGCGAACATGAAAACGGATTTCAGGCATATTCTGGTACGATCGGTCCCAAAAGCAGGCTCATTCCCCTGATCAGACTATTGCAAGAAATGCCGGATATCGGGCTTCAAAATATTTTATCGGCTGTCAATTGTAATGACAGCCTCGAAATTACGCCTGAAAAAGCTGCCGACTGTCTGATAGAGTTGTATCAGTTCAAATCAAATTTCCCTCATGTTAACGGCACTGTTGTTATGGATTTACAAAGCGGAACAGTGCTTGACATTCTCATCTGCGATGATGCAAAATTATTATATGCCTGCGAAAACTATCACATTGGTTATGACAAGGACGGCCTCTGGGTGACCCGGAATGAATTTCCAGGAAAGCTGCCCGAATTCCTTTTTTATTCCTGTCATTTCAACCAGGATGTGCTTCCCTATAACGCAAGCCTGCTTGAGGACATACCTTCTGGAGAATATATTGAGCTGCTGCACCCTGTTTTTCCAAAGGAAAACTGCAGCTATCCGGTGGATATTACGATCAATTTCCGTGAATTAACACCGTCAGATTTCAGTTATCTTACCGATCCCTTTGAAAAAGCTTTCAAAGCATCCGTTGAAGCAGGAAACCCTGTTAACATTCTTTGTGCTCAATCTGCCGTGGATTTTGTTTTCTGAATTCAACCCCGGAATAAATAAACCATATTTATGAATGAGCAAGAACTTTTCAAATTTCAAACCGGGGCAGATCTTCACTGAGCAGGTTCTTTAGCATCCTCAGGGTGTTTTCCCATTCGCTGATATTGATTCTTTCATGGCAGGAATGTTCATCATAATATCCGATGCTTAAATTTACCCCTGTAATATCGCGGCACAAATTGACAATGTCAGTGCTGTAATCCCTGTCAGGCTCATTGTATCCGGTCTTTGCTTTAATAAATTCCCTGAACGGTTCAGTTCCGACAGTGTAACATTTGAATTCGTTTACATTTCTCAGGTCAAGTTGAATCATAAACTGATGTCTGTTTATCTTTTCGGCAATATCGGGATTATGGTCCATCAGCCATTTGCTCCCCAATTTCCCCTGTTCTTCTCCATCCGTAATCAGCACGGAATGTCCTGAGTCTTTCAAAAGGTGAAGCATGGCACACCCGGCCCTGTCATCGGCGCCGATTCCGTTTTTATTGTCACCGATAAAAAAACCAGCTTCCTCAAAGACTTTATGGGACTGCTTCGGAAAACCGTAATATTCGTCAAAGTAAGCATCTGCATGGGCAAGAAGGACCACTTTTTTCCTCCTGAAGCCTTCGATAAAAAGAAACCGTTGTTTCGGATCATCCTGGTCTTCCCTGAATATCGACTTTAGCTCATATCTGAAGTTCTCGAACACTAAGTCCGCTGTCCACAATGGCAGCTCCAGAAACTCCCTTAATTTTTCTTTTTCGGTTTTTGGCATTTTTTTTCTGACGGATAAAAATTGTTCCTTAGATAAAAACAAAAGTGGAAATGATCACATAATTCTTGATGCCTCTGATTCCCTGTTCTCTGATGGTATAAGCATTTGAGCCTCCACCGGAGGTATTTGCCGGATCCAGTATGATCTCCTTTATCTTCTTAGACACCCTGTACTCGTTTATTTTATTGAATAATGCAGAGTCCAAGCTGGTTTGCGCACAGGCGGCGATTGAAATAATCAACACTATTGCAAGCGCGGATATTTTTTTCATTATCAGGGTTGTTTTCATGTTTTTATTATTAAGAAAGTGTTCAAATCTGGTCATTCTGTTTACCGAAAGCTTGCCATTGGAGGAACCCCGGAAATGTATTAAAGTGTAAAATTACGACCCGGCGGACGGTATGTTCAGAAAATTGATTTAACGCAGGGAATTTGGGATTAATGCAAAAAGATAAACATTTTCAGCAATCCTTTGTGCATCCTAATAGTCTTTGAGCTACCATTGAAAAGATTTTGACATTTATTTCCGATTCCCCGGCGTTCATTACTTTTATAGGTACGTAGAATAACTATTCTCTCTCCAGGCCAAACATTACCTATCTTTACATCAGTTATCGCCTTTAAAAATACATCTTATGTGCGTCTTCAAGGCAGCATTTACAATGCAAAAATTTGCTAGCCAAACAAAATTGATAACGTATTGTATACTTGTAATTTCCCTGATGCTACTATTGACCAGTAAAAAATTAAAGGCCCAGAATACCACACAACTCGATACGATACATCAACTAAACGAGGTGATAATCACCTATCAGGCGGACCAGCTGACTCCAATCACTTTTCAGAACATCAGTTCAAACGAGATCAAAGCAAATTCAACGGGGCAGGAACCTTCCTTTTTACTGTCGGAAACGCCTTCGGTAACAGTTTATTCTGATGCCGGGAACACACAGGGTTACTCCTACTTCAGGATGAGAGGCATTGACCAGACAAGGATAAATATTACACTCGACGGAGTTCCTTTAAACGAACCGGAAGACCAGGGAGCATACTTTTCCAACTATCCCGACATCTTAAATTCTGTAAGTAAGCTTCAGATTCAACGAGGTGTCGGGACTTCTAAAAATGGGGTTTCGTGTTATGGAGGCAGTCTTCAGTTATTTTCACCCAACCTTTATGATTCATCCAGGACAACCTTTGGATTTGGCTATGGCTCATTCAACAGTCTGCGGGCTTTCGGAGAATTCAACAGCAGTGTAAAAAAAAGAACATCCCTGTATGTCAGGGCATCCGAAATATATTCTGACGGTTACAAATACAATTCATCAAACAATTCACAGTCAGTATTCATCAGTACCGGCTTATTCCGGGATAAAACTACCTGGAAAATCAATCTCCTTGCAGGTCATCAGCAAAATCAATTAGCCTGGCTTGGCGTTTCGGATTCATTAATTTCAATCGACAGAAGAACCAACGCAAACTCAAATGAAAAAGACCGGTTTACGCAGTGTATGGTTCAGGTGCAGAATAAATGGCTGCCGAAAAAAGGTTCTTTAATCCAATCATGCGTTTATTATATTTTCTTAACAGGGAGTTATGATTTTAATATGAATACTTTTTCAGGGCTTCCATCGACAGATGAACTATACAATTATGCTGTTCAATCAAACCTGCTCGGCTTTTTCAGCAACTACACATTTTCGAAAAAACAATTCACCTGGACAACCGGAATTTTTGGCAATATTTACAGCAGGCAGCACACAGGGAGCACAACCTCAACAGGGTGGCTATATTCGAACACAGGATATAAAAACGAGGTAAGTATTTTCACCAAAGCTAATTTCACATTCCGAAAATTCACCTTATTTGCCGACATCCAATACAGGTACTCC
Source organism: uncultured Bacteroidales bacterium (assembly GCA_903925275.1). Classification (GTDB taxonomy): domain Bacteria; phylum Bacteroidota; class Bacteroidia; order Bacteroidales; family FEN-979; genus CAIVAT01. The sequence goes on along the minus strand of CAIYES010000171.1, from coordinate 4,496 downwards.
TCTTTCCTTTACAACGGAACCATTCCACTGAACAAAATGGAATGGAATTTTCTCAGTCCGAAAGCAGGTTTGAGTTTTGAATTCAGACCCCAATCTGTCATTTACTACAGCATAGGGAGCACCGGCCGTGAGCCAACACGAAACGATATGTTCGGGGGAAATGATGATTTGCCGGCCGACAGCCTTGGTAATCCGATCCTTTCGATCACAACACCCGAGTATGTTATTGATCAGGAACTGGGGTTCAGACACCAGTCTGAAGGTTTTGCATTCAACCTCAACCTGTATTACATGAAGTTCAGGAATGAAATTGTCCTGAACGGACAATTCGGCCCGAATGGCATCGCGCTTACAAACAAAGCTGATCAGAGTTTCAGGACCGGCATTGAACTGACAGCATCATACAGTGTAGCCAGGAATTTTACACTGATAAACAATTCATCATTTAACTACAGCCGGATAAAAGAGCAGCATGAGGTGTTCACACCTATCCTCACACCTGCTTTCATCCTAAACCAGGAAGCAGTTTATTCGATCAAAAAATTGACCTTTGCGTTAACGGTGAGGTACCAGAGTCGGTCATTTATTGATTTTGCAAATTCAACTGCCATTAACCCATACTTTTTGTTGAGCACCCGCATGCAATATGATCTGAAAGGGTTTCAGTTTTGTGTTTTCCTAAACAACCTTACCAATTCAAAATACTTCAATAACGGCTACATTGATTTTGACGGAAGCAAAAAGTATTTTGTACAGGCACCCATCGGTTATTACGTATCCATCCAATATATCTTCTGATGCAATTCTTTGACATCCAAAATATTGCCATCGAAATACCAGGTTACCCGATCAGCTATGTTGAAGTGCTGGGTACTTTGTTCGGTATGGCCTCTGTTTATTTTGCTTCAAGGGCAAATATCCTGACCTGGGCAACAGGCATCGCGAATGAAATATTTCTTTTCATTCTCTTTTTCCAGGTCCAGCTTTATGCAGATATGTTTCTCCAGGTTTATTTTTTTGTGGTGACTCTTTACGGATGGTATATCTGGAACTCAAAAACCCCCGAAAACAAAATATCCAGACTGAGTCTCAGAACCTCGTCAATACTGGCTGCGGCTATTGCAATCGGGACAGTGACGGCTGGTTACCTGTTGAAAAACATTCATTTGCTGATGCCGGGTTATTTCAGGAAAGCGGCTGCATTCCCTTTCATTGATTCGTTTGTAATGGTTCTGAGCATCATTGCAACAGTTTTGCTTGCAAAAAAGAAAATTGAGAACTGGTATCTATGGATTGCCGTTGACCTGGTTTGTGTTGTTTTGTTTTTCAGCAAGGGCGTTTATTTTCTTTCGCTGGAATATTTCATCTTTCTTGGCATCGCCGGCTATGGATTTTTTAACTGGAAAAAGAAGTTGAATGATGATTAAAGCATTTGTATTCGGGAAGTTTATGCCTTTTCATAAAGGACATGAGGCGATGATAAATTTCGCAATAGCCCAGTGCGACTTTTTGACGATTTTGATTTGTTGCAGCGACAAAGAGCAGTTTCCATGCGCAGTGAGAAAAACATGGATAGAACAGACATTTGAAAAGCTTAAAAACATTGAAGTAAGAACATTTTCGTATTCCGAAGATGAATTCCCCAATACTTCTGTTTCTTCCGGAGAAATTTCCGCAATATGGGCTGCGGTTTTCAAAAAGCAGTTCCCTGGTTATTCAATCCTGGTTACCTCAGAACCGTATGGCAACTTTGTGGCCAGCTATATGGCTATCCGGCATATTGAATTTGATCCTTGCCGGTCAATAATTCCGGTTTCTGCATCTTTGATCAAAAATGACCTGTTTTCTTACTGGCAATTTTTACCTGAGAGTGTCAAACCCTATTATGTTGTTAAAGTTGTAATACTTGGAACAGAATCAACAGGAAAAACCACCCTGACAAAACAACTATCACAACACTACCACTGCGGGTTTGTATCAGAGGCCGCCAGGGAAATCATACCCAACTCGAATGCTTTCAGATATGACGACCTGCATCTGGTTGCAAAAGAGCACACCGGAAGAATAGATGCCGCTGTCAGAGGCCCGAGTCCGCTGGTAATTATTGACACAGATATTCACACCACGAAATCATATTCAAAATTTATCTTTGGAAAAGAGCTGGTAGAAAGAAGTGAGATTTACAATTCAAACAGAGCTGTCCTCTATCTGTATTTAAACAATGATGTCCCCCATTCGCAGGATGGAACACGGCTGAATGAAACAGACCGAAACTTATTGGACATCTCACACCGGGAGGTACTGAGAGAAAACAATATTGACTTTAGAGAAATAACCGGGAACTGGAATGAGCGATTTGAAAAAGCAGTTAAACATATTGACAAGCTCATTACAGTGAACAGACCGGGTGATGCCTTTATTAACAGATGAAAGACAGTGTTCATTGCCCTTTGAAATGGCTTTCAAAGCATCCGTTGAAACCGAAAATCCTGTAAACATTCTTTGTGATATCACTGCTAAGGATTTGGCTTCCTGAATGCTATGCCTGATATAAGTTATATTCTCTCAGGAACTCCATCTCGACCGGAAGTAATGCAAAGCCAGGAACATTTCTGTTCTCGTTATATCGGTCCAGAATATAATCAAGGTCTATCCGGCTCAGAATAAATTTATCAAGGAGGTCTTTGTTATATTCATCATTATAAACTTCCAGGTACTCTTCACTGCTGCATATAAACCGAACGGGGTCTTCCACTATTTCATGCCTGGACAAAAGATCATATTTCCCGAAAAAGGCGATTATTTTATTGACCTTCCATTGGTCAATATACATGAAAAACAGTGTCTCTTCTCCTGATTCAAAACCAGCTACGCACTTTCTGTCCTGTTTGTCCAGATATGTCTCCAACAAAAAGGTAAATGCATCATCAAGTCGTTTTTTCCTATCAGGATCATGAACAGCCAATACCCTGATGAAATGCAGGCTGTTTGATAACAGGACCTGATCTTTTATTGGATCTTTCATCAGTTATAACTGATATACGGGTGTCTTTTATTGTATTCGGTCTGTACTTCCAACCCAATGGAATAAATTTCCACATCTCCGGTTTCACAAACTTTAAAACATTCATCCATCAGATGGTTCAATAAGGTGCATTCATCTGCTGAAAAAACAGGGTTTCTATCCCTTTCAATATAATCTTCAAAGAGGAAATCCGGATGAAAAAGAAGGTGAAGATCTTCCTTCAGCCAAAGGAAAAACCGTTTCATATCATCAATGTTGTCAATTGTTTCAAAGGGAATGGTCATGGGCTTTATATTGATTGAATGACATGTTAAAATGGTCAATGGTTCTTTTGTTTAACTATATAACCGGCATAAACTCAGAAATTTTCCTGGTACAAAAATACAACCCCACAAGGGTCTCAAAAGAAAATCTTATTTAACGGGCTGTTTCTTAAATAAAATCCTGAAACCCATTCGTGCAGGACCTTCTTAATTAAGAGGATAATAGAATGACTTGCCTTCTCAACCCCAAAAATAGCCGGTTACAAATTTTACAAGGAGGCCTAATATTTCAGGGATTGGCGGTTCAACTCCAATTTTAGTCCAGGGCACCGATGAAGCATTCTTGATCATATACTGCATGAATTCCTGCCTTAATCCTTCTGCAAAAACACAGTCCTCAGTCAATAACTGAGAGATGTGTCCGCTCCAGCGTACTTCATCTTCAGAGAAAACACCGTCCGGCATTTGCAACCATATCTTGTCCGCTTTGACATCCGATTCAAGAAAGTTCTTTAGAATTTGTGCGCCATCATAGTAGTCTTTGTCTCTTTCTTCAGTGCTGCGGCCATACCATCCGTTTAACAGCCAGAATTTTAAATCTTCTTCATTATCGAACCAATAAAACTGACCTGCAGTGGAGGCTTCAAAATATCCGATACAATCCTTATTTGGATGTTCAATACTGCTTTGGTTCAGTAAATTATTGGCATTATCAAAATCATAATCTTTGAATTCTATCGGATTGCTCATTGGGGTGATTTTTTTGTAAAATTAATAAACGACTGCTTAGAAAAAAAAATCGGAGCTGTAATTATTGCTTCGGATTCACCCAGAGGGGAAACCTTGGCAGATCTTCACTGAGCAGGTTCTTTAATATTCTCAGGGTGTTTTCCCATTCGCTGATATTGATTCTTTCATAGCATGAATGTTCATCATAATATCCGATGCTGAAATTTACCCCGGTTATATCACGGCACAAATTGACAATGTCGGTGCTATTATTACTGTCATGTTCAGTATATCCGGTCTTTGCTTTAATAAATTCCCTGAACGGTTCAGTTCCAACCGTGTAACATTTGAATTCGTTTACATTTCTCAGGTCAAGCTGAATCATGAATTGATGTCTGTTGATCTTTTCGGCAATATCGGGATTATGGTCCATCAGCCATTTGCTCCCCAATTTCCCCTGTTCTTCTCCATCCGTAATC
>CAIYES010000170.1 GCA_903925275.1 uncultured Bacteroidales bacterium | reverse complement strand
TTGTTCCCTTGTAATTTCCCTTTATGCGTTCCCATTTGGTAGGGTTTTCCACGGTGTCATATGCATTCGGATAGATAAAAACAAAGGCATCTTTTACAACCTGAGGTACAACGATATGCTTAGCTTTCTGGGAATAGGCAAATTGAATGCATAACAATAATGAGAATAAAACGAGAATTTTTTTCATAGGTAAAAGTGGTTATAGTTAATTACAGGTTGATAATAAAACAGAGACCTTATTGGCCATGTTACAATAAGGTCTCTGTATAGTTTCAATAACACGGGTTAATCATTTTCCAATGCCAAAACATCCTTCGACTGACGAAGCGAGTATAGTTTCTTCCCGCCATAGGCAATTCCCATAGCCAAAAGAATCCCTACTCCGCCATCAATGGGTGCTCCGACAGGCGTACCGCCGCCACCGCCAGGTCCTCCGTTGGGAGGGGGAGGTGGCACATCCGAAAGGCTAAGCAGGGGCAAGGCTGTTATAGCAAATAGAATCAATATTAATTTTAAGGTTTTCATTTTATATAGAGGTTGTGTGAATAGCTCGAATGAATAATTACTGGATAAAAACTTTTCCTGAAACAGTAGTTTTATCTCCCATTACTTTTACAAGATAGTACCCGAGTTGTGTATTCAGGCTCACCTTGTTCAAAGTGTTGCTTTCAATAGATTGGCGTTTAACCTCTTTACCAAGCAGGTCATAAATAACAATTTCGCCATGGAGTTCCATCGGGATGTTCACATATACATTATTTTCCGAGGAATAGATATTTAGGTTACCGGTACTCTTCCCGGCCATGCCGGTAAGTGGTGAAAAATGAAGGTTGAAGCGGTGTACCGGATTGGTAGTGGTGGCTGTAAACTGGTAAACAGGGTTTACCGTAAGGTTTTGATTTTTCCCTAACAGGAGATCTTCGATGTACAAGTCGGTTCCGGCAGGAAATGTTCCCATGCCTGATGCAGTAATGGTATAGGTTTCATTAACGCCAACTTTAAAGCCGATCGGGATGATAGTTTGTGACGTATAATCCGGCAGGGTATTGACCGAAAGGGCAGGAGAGACAAGGGAATAGATCTGAGGGCAGCCGGCGACACCAAATAATTTATAGGCGTCATAATCGGGATCAAACCCTGTGGTTGCATCGGCGTTGAAACGGATCGATGTCATATCTTCCATGTTGTTGCCATCCACGGTTAAATCAAGGTATTGGGAGGTTGTGCTTTTCAAATAGGTGTTCGAGGAATGAACCCTGTTGGCATTGACGAATACGATTGTACCGGCCGATTGCCCGGTGGTGACATGCACAAAGAATCCCTGCTCCGCAGGAATGTCATAGGGGGTCGGATCCGTGGTAAGGTGAGGCACGTAGGTTGTTCCGTTCCACACATAAGCAGTGGCATCGACATTGGCCTTGCTGATGGTGGCATCCCAATGAAGGGCACAGGGGTAGGGGTTGCCGACAAGGTTAAAACCATAAGCATCTGATTGAAACGAATTAGGCATTCCGCCTACGGTAACATTCCCGGTATTCAGACTGCCGCCGGTCCAGGTGATAACACCATTGGTTGTTGTGGCCGTTGAATAACCAACACCTTTTATCAAAGCTGTCGAGCCTGATGTTATAGGTGTCCAGGACGCGGATGGTTCATCATAAGAATTCATTAAACTTTGGTAATATACATAACTGATGGCGTATCCGACAGGAGGAGATACATAATGCCAGGTAATGGTGGTAGGAGGCCAGAGACCATCCCAGTTACCTGTCTGGTATCGTTGTACGGTCGTGGTACCGGTCACGGTCAACCCGCCTGCGCTGGTTAGGTCAACGAACGAACCGCTTCCGGTCGCATCGCTCTGGATCAGCAGGTTCCCCTTTACTTTCAGGGTTCTTGCTGAATTCAACGTGAGTTTGCCCAAGGGGTAAATAGTCAGGTTGTTAACCCGGTTGGTGTCATCGGAGGTTACCGTTCCGGCTGTAATAACGGCGTTTACATTGCCGGTAGGAACAAAAGCGTTTCCGCTTCCATCGGGATTGAGTTTCCAAATGGTTGAATCTTTAAAAGCACCGCCTGCAGCGGTTGAATAAACGGTCGCGCCCGATGAACCTGTGATGGAGCCGGCAGTGTAGGTAGTGTGAATATCAATCTGTGTATAGGGGTTTGCCTTTACAAATGTGTATTGTGTTCCGGTATTCCCTGTTGTTGCGGCTTTATAAGCAAAGTCAAAGGCAGTGGTGCCTCCCTTGTACTGGAATTTAAAAGTAACAACGGTAACGCCGGCATAGGTCTGCCCAGAGCCACCCCCGGTGTACCCCCACAATATTTTCAGATACCACTGACCTGTGGATGCCGGGTACTGTAAAAAATTGGAGGCGCTATAGGTTCCACCCCCAATGAAATTGTGAGTCTCACTGATATAGGTCATTACATCGCGGTTGTAGGTAAATACGCATTGAACACTACCCACCAGGGTGCCCGTTAACACGACAGGTACATAAAAATACTGACCAGGTACCAATCCAGTTCCCGTATAGTTAACCACAAGATTCGGATAGGTATACGCGCGGGCCTCATTGAAAGCAACAACGAATAACATCACCGTTGCTGCAATAAAAAGTAATTTGAATTTATTTTTCATATAGTTGAGTGTTATGTTTATTAAACCGAAAATTAGAGATCGG
>CAIYES010000169.1 GCA_903925275.1 uncultured Bacteroidales bacterium | reverse complement strand
GAGGCACCGGCCCCGGAAATTTCCAGTTCCCGGATCAGTTTGCCTAATATTGTAGCACCCTCTCCGCCTCTCTTCGATCCTTCAACAACTTTCACGAAAGCACCATATAGATCGGTATTTACCATCGTGGTAAAGTCTTTCAACGGAATACCGGCCACCTTGGCAAAGTCTGCGGTATTGTAGGTCATTTTCATCAGAATCTTCGTCATTGCCGTGCCGCCTCTTTCGGTGGAAACAGCAAGCTCCTGGAGTGTGGCCGAGATGCCCATCACTTCAGCAGAAGATAATCCAAGTGACATACCTACCCCGCCAATTCTGTTTGAGAGATCGACCAGAACCGGTGCCGTGGCGAATCCGTCTGCTCCAAGTACATTGATTGCATTACCCAACCGGAGCATGTCGTCGGAAACCGCGGAAGTTTTCATATCTGTCAGGACATTCCTGAGGGTTCCCATCTGGGTCGCGACCTCGCTTGCCCCACCCTGAATCTCGGCACCAAGGGCAACATTGAGTTTGTCGATGGAATCTACAAACGGAAGAATATCTTTCTGGGCAATGCCAAGCTGACCGGCAACCACAGCCATTTCCCGTAGATCGCTCCGGGAAGTCCGGGTGTCGATCTTGCCGAGTTCCGTGTTCAGTTTCTTTACTTCATCGACCGTAAGTTTGGTTGTTTTCCGGATATCAGCCAGTGAATCTTCCAGTTTTGCATTGCCTTTGATAATGCCAACCACAGCAGCGCCGAACCCGATAACTCCCACAGTGATCATCTGAAGCACTTGCTGGTATTTGTTGGCCTGGTCGGCCAGTTTTGAAAAAGCACCTCCAGTCTGGTTTATCTCTCCCCTGAGGTCTTTAAGCCTGCCGTTGATTTTCTGAAACTCACGTTCTTTTTCGCCAAATTCCTTTGAGTTTACATTCAATTGGCGCAGTTCTGCATTCAATTTCCTGGCTTCTGCCTCCAACTGTTTGAGCGTTGCATTGGCTTTTTCACCGTTAAAGATGACGGTGGCCGTTGAAGTTTCGTTTTTAGCCATTGCTGATAGATTTATCGGATACGTTTTCGGTGATTGCCATCACTCCTCTGTGGCCATACTCTTTGGCAAAGATTTCGCTCAGCTTCATCACTTCGGCATGAAATGTCTTGGAATACCATTTCTTGGGTCTCCTGCGGTTTCCAAGCATTTTTCCGGAAAGTCTGCGTGATGTAGCAGATTCTTTCACATCTCCGATCTTGACACCCCTGCCGACTCCCATATCGACAAAGCGACCATAATACTCAAAAAGCAGAGTGATTTTCAGCACATTTCCTTGTGCTGATGCCAGAACATTGTATTGAAAGCTTTGGAGAAGTGCTCCGGAATTACCCACCTTATTAATGGCGAGCTTCTTCTTCCATTTAATGATGGTGATTTTAGCCCAGGCCTGGGCTATTTCACGTTCGGAAAGTTTGGGTTGGGGGCTTTGCATTGAGTAAAGAAAGGCACAATGCGAGGCCAGGTAAAGGACAAAAAAAGCCAGTCAACGACTGGCCATATTGTATACGGTTTCGTTGGTTTTTTTGTATTTCTACTTCAGCCAAAATCATTTTTTGTTGAAATATTTTTGTATCAACCCCAATAATTCCTCCTTGTTTATCGGTTTCGAAATGTAATCATTGCATCCTGATTCTATGGCCCTCTCCCGGTCACCTGAAAGTCCATAGGCTGTTTGGGCAATGATGATCACATCCTTATTGAACTGCCGAATCTGACGGGTGGTTTCATATCCGCCAATTCCGGGCATTCTGATGTCCATCAGGATCAAATCAAAGCCGGAAATATTACGGCAAATCTCAACAGCTTGGTCTCCGGTAGTTACATGTAAAACTTCGTGATTGTTTTTTTTGAGCATATTAGTAAGGAGCAAATCCGAAGTTTCGTCATCTTCTGCAATTAATATTTTAAGGCTTCTCATTTGAGCTGATTCATCTTGTTGAGAAACCACATCTGCAATAAGGTGTTCTACCTGTTTTTTAGTATTATACGGAATGGTGAAATAAAATGTTGAACCTTTACCGGGTTCACTGTCCACCCAGATTTTGCCACCAAGCATTTCCACATACGCTTTAGTAATTGATAATCCCAGGCCAGCGCCTTGTAAAGCATGACTATCGTTAGCATCGGCCTGAATAAAGCGTTCAAATATGGCATCTTGCCTGTTTTTGGCAATTCCAATGCCTGTGTCTTTCACGAAAAACTGCAAAAATGAATGATCAGGCATAGACCTTGCATGCTGTGGAGACGCAGCATGCTGGCTCTCTACTAGGGTATATCCGAATTCAATTGAACCTTCGTTGGAATATTTAATTGCATTTTTGACGAGGTTGGTCAAAATGGCATATATTTTTTCACGGTCTGTTTCAATGAGGGCTTCTTTTGCCGATAAGGAATTTTTAAAGAAAAGATGCATTCCATTATTTTCAACTTCTGGTTTGAAGAAGGTATAAATGTATTCTATTTGCTCGTTGATATTCGACTCCTTTATATCCACCTCCATCAGTCCCGCCTCAATTTTCGAAATATCAACAATATCATTGATGATATTGAGCATACGGGCGCCACTTTTCTCGATAATCCTGATGTATTTCTGTTGCTCCTCGCCATTAAGGCCAGGTTCTTTCAATAATCCGGCAAAGCCCAGGATGCCATTCATAGGTGTTCTGATTTCGTGGCTCATGTTGGACAGGAAGGCTGATTTAAGGCGGTCGCTTTCTTCGGCTTTTTCTTTGGCGTTGATCAGTTCCTTTTCAGCCTGCTTTCGGGCAGTGAGGTCGTTATATACAATGGCTACACCATATCCCTCAACCGGAATGGGCGTAGCTGAAACGTTTATCCATGTTACCTGGCCATCGCCCTTCCGTATGCCCATTTCCACATTTTCCACTGCAATCCCCTGGCTGAGCGCACGTACGCTGGCGTACTCCGATGCCGGCATCGGGGAGCCATCGGACCTGATAATCTGCCATTCTTTGCCATCAATATGTCTCTGTTTCTGTTCTTCAGAATCGAGACCAAGTATGTGCTTGGCGATGCTGTTTGTTTCAATAATCTGTCCGTTTGCATCCGATATCGTAATCCCGGTCGGGAATAAATCGAAGAGCGTTTGATATTTCGACAGGCTTAAACGCAGCGCTGAATCCGCTTTTTTCTTTTCAGTTATAACCGTAAAGAACACCGCAATCCCCTCCGTTCCCGGATAAACCCTCACATCGTACCAGTTAATATAGGGTTCTATGCCAAAAAACGTCTCAAACGTGGATATTTCCTTAAAGGTAAGAGCGTGTGTGTATTTTTCTTCAAACACGCTTCCTTTTGCTTCTTTAAATACTTCACTGAATATCTGTTTCCCCAGAACGTCACTGCTTTTTTGCAACAAAAGCTCTTCTGCCTGTTTGTTAAAGTACGTAAATCTCAATTGGTTATCAAGTGAAAAAAAAGCATCGCTGATACTTTCAAGCGTTGTTCGGTATCGCTTTTCGCTTGATTGCAGCGCCTCCTGCGCTACCCTGCGTTCTGAGATGTCCTGATGAAAAGCCAGATAGAACTGCTGACCACCAACGTTGACTAAACTTGCCGTGGTGCTGAGCGTAACAATATGCCCGTCTTTATGGTAATGCTCGACCTCAAAGCGGACAACCTCCCCGGCATTGATTCGTTGCATAACTTCAGCCCGTCCTTTAAACGCTCGATCATTGAGTACATCTAATTCTTTAATGTCGATATCCTTCAGCTCGTCAACAGTATAACCGTGCATCTCGGCGAAGGAGTTATTGACCTCAATTAATTTACCTTCCATCGACAGCAGGATGAGCCCTTCATTCGCCTTGTCGAACAAGTTGCGGTACAACAGTTCGCTCAGCCTTAAAGTTTCCTGGTCTTGCTTGCGTTCGGTAATGTCATCAGCGGTAACCATACACTGTTCCAGATTCTCGGTCATGATGCCAGTCAGTGAAACATACCTTGGGCTTTCACCATTCGTTACGAGTTTAACCTCGCAGGTTTCTTTGCTTTTGGTCTGAAATATTTTTTCAAGAAAGAGACTGAATATTGGTTTTGTATCTTCAGACAAAAAAAAACCAAACAGTCTGTTTTCCAGACCCCGCTTGTCTTTGCCTAACAACCTGGCACCGATGAGGTTCAATTCGAGAATTTCACCTTTGCCGGAAAGTGTAAAATACCCCAATTGCACCAGATCATGCAATCTGAGATACTTGTCGTTCGCAACTTCTGCCACAGCCCGTGCATGGCGGAGTTCATCATTCTGCAATTCCAGTTCAATCTGGTGCACCTGAAGTTCGTGGATGAGTCTGAGCGATTCGACTTCGGAAAGTTGCGAAACTGTTTTTAATGATTTCTTTTTCAACAATTCTTCAGCCTTCTGGCGCATAGAATTTTCCTTTGAGGGGTTGTTATCCATAACTTTTTTTATTGATTTTGGACCGGTAAAGTAAATCGGAATGTGCTTCCTTTTCCCTCTTCGCTCTCAACCCATATCTTGCCGCCGTGCTTTTCGATGAAATCCTTGCAAAGGAGCAATCCCAAACCCGTGCTGGGCTCTCCATCAGTCCCTTTTCTGTTTGTTTGAACATCGAGTCGGAATAAATCATCGATCATCGCGCTGCTCATACCGATGCCTGTATCCCTGACGGAGATTTCAACTGAATTGCCGGATACCGTCTTTGCTGCAATGGAGACATTTCCGCCTTTTTTGGTGAATTTCATGGCATTGGAGGCCAGATTGCGAATGGTTGATGCCAGCATGTATTCATCAGCAAAAACTCCCAGATCTTCCTGGATTTCAAAGATTATGCAAACTCCCTTTTTGTGAGCTGCATCCATTAGCGTGTGCATGCTTTCAACAATCATTGACTTTAACAAAAATGATTCAGGTTCAAAATTGGTTAATCCCCTTTGTGAACGTGACCACTCAAGCAGGTTCTCTAACAACTGAAAGAGATTGGTGGCCGAGTTTCTCATACTCACTGCGAACTTCAGAATCTCGCCCTGTGTCAAATCTGGTAAATCCTCAACCATTAAACGAGTAAATCCTAAAAAACCATTGAAAGGGCCCCTCAGGTCATGGGCGATAATTGAGAAGAACTTGTCCTTTTCTGCATTGATGTGTCGAAGTTCATTATTTTTAAGTTTTATCTCTTCTTCCGCCTGCACCCTTTGGGTTACGTCAAACATGATAGAGAAAAGGATTCTCTTTCCCTGGAAATCAATTGGCGACGAATTTACTTCTACCGATCGTACTTCTCCGCTTGCTAACAGATGCTGGAAAATGAACAAATTCTTGTTTCTGTTTAATGCTTTTTCCATCTCCATTTTGATCTTATCTGCTGGCATCGTGTTGATCCGGTCTATGTTCATTGTGCACAATGCCTGTATGCTGTAGCCATAGAATGCAGATGCTGCACGGTTTGCATCGATAATATCGCCGGTTTCCGGATCTATCAGCAGCATTGCGGCGGTATTTTTGTCAAATAGTGTCTTGAATCGTTGGTTTGCAACATTAAGCAACTCTTCAGCCTTCAGGCGGTCGGTGATGTCGCGGATGGAAGCCAGTACAACCTCCCTGCCATTCATCATAAAGCGGCTGGCTGAAATATCTACCGGAAAAACAGTTCCATCTTTCTTTTTATGATATCGGACTTCAATCCGTTCAATGAATTCTTTCAGCGCCAATGCTGTCATTTCCGGCTCAAAAGACAAGTCTGTGTTCTTCAGGTTAAGAATTTCATCCCGTGAATATCCATAGAGGCGAAACGTGTAGTCATTGGCATCCAGGATATTACCGGTTTCCTTGTCAATAAGGATAAGGGCGTCCCTGTTGCAGGAAAAGACCTTCCGGAATTTTTCTTCGCTTTCATTAACGGTTTTCTCAGCTTGTTTGCGTTCAGTAATATCCATCGCAGTGACAAGGCAATGTTTTTCATCATCGGAAACTACGCCGGTTAGCAAAACATGAAACGGCAAATTGCCTGCACTATCCATCATTACCTCACATGATTCTTTTGCTTTGCTCTTAAATGCCTTCTCAAGGAAAAGACTGAAGATTGGTTTTGTTTCTTCTGAAACAAAAAAACCAAACAGGCTGGATTTCAGATGCTGCCGGTCT
>CAIYES010000168.1 GCA_903925275.1 uncultured Bacteroidales bacterium | reverse complement strand
TTCTCCGGAGCAGGAACAGGTGGGAAAAAGTCAAAGACCAACAGTGATCTTAACCTGAAACTCGATTTTTCAATCCGCCAGAACAAGACGGTGCTGCGCAGCATCGACCAGGATATCAACCAGATTTCGGTCGGACAGCAGGTAACCTCCCTCAACTTCTCGGCCGATTATAACCTCAGCGTGCGTTTCAACGTTCGTTTCTATTTCGATAAGGTGATCAACTCTCCCTATGTATCCAATCAATACCGTACCTCCAATACCAAGGGAGGCATTGCGCTCAGGTTTACCCTGGGACAATAATGATTTTCGATTTTCGATTTCAGATTTCAGATTTCGGATTTCACATTTCAGATTTCACACACATTCAAACTTATCAAACACACTTAACTTTTCTGCCACAACCCTGATTAACCATAAGGAACCCAAACGGGTTAATCTGCTAATCTGGTCCCGCACATTTCGCAAAAAGTTGCAGCCGGATTTGCCATACGATACCCACATTTCTGGCAGACCTTCCCCGTTTCCTGGTACAAACCAGGGTCATGGCTTTTCTTTTCTGGCTCTGTAAAGGGAATACCGGTTGTTTGATCATCAGCCCGCTGTTTTCGACAAGGTTGAAACTGATGCTCACGGAAATGAGCCTGGCACATCATGCTATCACATGTTGAGCATGAACGGGAGCATCCTGAGCAGAGTACTTTACCACAAAGAGAACAATTCAGGATGTGTTGTTTGCAAATGGCCGATTGACATTCCGAACATTCCGTTTTGCATTCGCTGCAAAGGATTATTCCGCAATCCTTACATTTTGCAAACGAGCACAGGACACATAATTTTTTCTTACATGCACTGCATTCGATCATGCAGTCGAAGCAAACAATATGGCCGTTGGAACATTCGCTTATGGTTATTTCAGATGACTTTGCGCCGCAATTGGCACAGGAATTTTCAACCAGATCATTTTTGTTCCTGGCTTGTTCAATTAAATTCCGGATTTCCGCCAGTTCACCTTCGGTCATAACAGGGGATTCCGTTTTCACCCTGGGATTCAGATCAGCCTGATCGAGCGGGAACCTGAAAATATTTGATTCCGCCCATTTGGCTGCCTCACCGTTGAGTGGACTTTTGATATTATAATTCTGGTAGCATATCATTTCACCGATCCTGATAATTATCCCGACCAGTGATTCACCTGCAGCCCAGTGGTCGGCAATGCAGATCTTGCCGGGAGAGATATTCGGGTGAAAAACAGGGGTAAGCATCCGGCAGATGGGCATGGTGGCGGGATAATCGACCGGCAAAACGATTTCACATAAATGGGTCTCTTTATTTACAATTCCCTCACTGTTTTGTTCCAATCCGAGAATTTTATATTCGATGTCATAAATTTCCGGAGGATCTCCCTTCACACTGCTGATTCTTATCGTGGGGTGATCACAAAGCAATGCCGTAACTTCTTTGTAATCATTATAAAGCCTTACAAGTCGTCGGTTCATCGCGATTCAGTCCTTGAATTAATTTTTTGTAAAGATAATTCCAATAATGAAAAGAACTAAAAAAACGGCTGAAAAGGAAAGTCCTGTCAATGCAAGGATGTTGTATAGGGGGCTGACCTCTTTTAACATATTTCTTTTCTTCAAATACCACATCCCGCCGAAGAGCAGATTAAAAGGGGCCGTAACGCCGAGGATGCCAGCTATAAAGACTACAACCGCCCATTTGTTCTCTGGAATTTCCTGTTCCTTGCCTACCGTATATTTCTCCTTGATATCGGAGGTTGACAACGGTGCAGCTGTATCGAACACTTCGTGGCAAAACGGACATTCCAGGGTATTCAGGTCTATTACTTCTTTGCACACCGGACAATTTTTAACCGAAGCGCCCCAAAACAGGTCATTGTTTACAGGTCTGTCAATCGCCGACGACTCTTTTGGCAAATTCGAACAGCCCGGTGTTCCGCAGCCTCCGATTTCCTCCCAGCACTCAACATGAAATTCGTACTGACATCCCGGACAGGTCCTGACTGGTTCTTCGGGGAAAAAAGGACTTTTACAAATTGAACAGATCATACTTGCAGGCTTTTTATGTTACTCAACAAGACTGGAACAGGTCATTTTATTTTATAATTGCCAGAACGATCCTTCCAATGGTTTCACCCCCAATTGCAAGCAGTGAAAGCACTCCTATTCCCGACATGATCCCGGTTGTAACCCTTAACCAGTTGTTGCTTTCGCGGCGTAAAAAAGCCTGTGTCGTTGCATCGATGACAGCGGGAAGCAGCAACGCCAGTGAATAAAACAAATTAATGTTTACCAGGTTAAAAATGAAAAGCGGAAAAGAGAGAAATCCGATGCAGATCCCAGTGCATCTGGCGCAAAGAGGGAACTGACGGCCTTTCCAGAAGAAAGACCTTTCGGGTATCCGGTGGCATGATGAAAATGTCAGGACAACCTTTTTGGAAAAATATTTTGGTTTAAAGATAACGATCTGCATTTTTAATATTTTTTGCTGCTATGCCATCTTCTGTTTTTTCTATCAACCGGTATATTATTGGTTTTCAAATTGATCACCGGCCTTTCCCGGAGGTAAACATACAGAAAGGTTTGTCATTTTCTCCATAAATTTATCGGTACCCCGATGAAACAATGCTGATGAATTTTAACACGAAAATGGTGATCCCAATCCAGAAACTTACTTTTGTCCACCTGGCAGCCTCTTCAGCTGCGGTGTTTGCACCCTTGATATCACCGGCGTAAAACCGCGGGTTTACTTTCGCTGCATTGACCCATCCGGCAATCCCGAAAGGCAGACAGCAAAAGAACGTCACCAGGATTGACTCTGTCAACCAATTTTTTGGCGGGCTCTCATTGTTGACGGCGTTGGGGCCGGGATGGCTGATTGAATTGTCAAAATAATACCCGCAGTGCCAGCATTTCAGTGCCGTTTTTTTTATTTCGCTTCCACACGTCGGACAAGATTTGGTTTCCCCTTTGCATCCAAGCTGGTTACAGCCTTCATTTCTGTCCCAGCATTTTTTATGAAAATAATTGCCGCATTTCTCACAGAGAATTATATCATCTCCGATGCTGAATTTTTCGGGGCACATTTTGCAGATATGTTCCTCTACGATCTTATTGTTGGCCTTCAATGACCTGAAAGGAACCTGCTGTGGCAGTTCGGAAGGCGGAGGGGCAGCCTGCACAACGGGTTCCGCTGTTTCCGGTTCGTCACATGAAAAACCGCAGATCGGACAAAACAGCGCATCGTCGCATATTCCCTGGTTGCAATAGATACAATGCCTGTTTACCCCCATTAAAATTTTTTCAATGTTTTTATGACAGCCCTGGCAGGTGCCGGTAAATTCATCAAGCGTAATACCACAGTAGTAACAGTGCATGATCGGTCCTCCTTTCTGTAATTGATTTAACCCTTAAATTTTTTTTCTTTTTCAGAATAGGTAAAGATGGTATTTCCAATTTGGATCTTATCGCCGTTCGCCAGGCGCTGGCGTTTGACTTTTCTCCCGTTCATCCATGTTCCGCTCGGGGTATTCAGGTCTTCTAATTCATAGCCGTCACGCAGCGTATGAATTGCAGCATGAAATGGTTCAATAGCCGTGTCTTTGAACAAATAGATTTCACATTTCGGAGAACTCCCGATGATGGTTGGATTTTTATAGACGATAAATTGTTTTCCTTTCAGAAAACCCGCTGTCATCAGGAACCACGATTCTTTGGTAAGCGTTTCCACCAACCCGATCATCAAACCGGTAGAGGCACCTACGACGCAAAAACCGATGGCCCTGCTCACGGCAACACCAGTTTCAAATGTTCCGCCGCTCACCACAAAATTGATGGGATCAAACAGTAGTCCGCCGATAGCACCACCGATCATCCCGCCTAAAAACCCGTTCAGCACAAGTTTTTTCGACCGGAGCCCGATTCCAGGGCCCAACCCAACTGTCATACCGATGACAGTCCATAGCAAACAACGCGTAATCACGGCCAGCATGAATCCCGAAAAGTGATGAACCGGGTCATAGGCTGCCTCGGGACCAATAATGGAGACTCCAAGCGGAGTGACGATCATGTGGACCATTCCTGCCACAATCAATGAAATGAACCCGCCGGCAAATCCGATCAGTAAGCCAACTATTCCTGCTTTCAACGCCCGGGAGATGTTTCTTGCAAGGATCCCCTCCATGCTCCCGATCATCAACCCGGCAAATCCGCCAACTGTAAGCAGCATCAGTACCAGATATGAATTCGATCCTTCATCTGATTCAACCACATGCGGTTCTATCAGTGCCCAGGCAATAAATGCCCCGATCAGGCCGGCAATCATCAGGTTGAACCAGCTTTTATGAAGCAGGCTGGCTTTTTTCAGCTCATCCGAAGCGCCCCCGGAACCCTTTCTGAAAGCCATTTCCTCGTTAAAGCGGGCAAGCACCTCGTCAACCTTTGGATCGCTGAGGTCCTGATAAGTAATTTTCAACTTTTCATTCATATTGTGAAAATTTACAAAATTGCGCCACCAGTGTTTAAAGAACAGCCAATCCGGCTGTTTTTCTTTCGTTTTTCACCAGTTTGGCACTAATGGTAATGGCTTTTGTCAGGATGTACTCCTTCATTGTTTTTTTTCAGTGATGTTACATATGCTGCAGCGGCTTCGGTCGACGGCCGCACGGTCACGCCCTTAAAAATTTTTCCCGACGAATAAAACTGTTTGAGGTAGAGATCATAATCGCCGTTTTGTTGTGATTTAAAAAGCCCGACATACCTTGCAACGTTTTTTTCCATCTCTCTGATGGTTTCTTTCCGGTTTGGCTTGGATGTTAAAAAGGTGTACCCGATCCGGTTTTTTTTCAGAAAATCATAAATCCCAAGGTTGGGAAAGCCTTCAAGTGAATGCGTTTCGTTTAAATGAAGTGAATTCCCGTTGTTACCTGATTTAATTTCCCCGAAATCCTTCTTGTCCAGTTTCATAATATGCAAACCACCAACAAAAAGAAGGGGGTTTTCAAAGCATGTTGTTTTTTCAATCAGGGTTTTGGAAATCCGCTGGTTTCGGGCCACAACTGTTCTCTTCCACAAGTAAAAAGCCTCCTTGTCCTCTTTGTTTTCCTGAGTCTCCACCCAAAGTTTTCCGCTGAGCTGGTACAACGTATCATCTTCAATCCCTGCCACAGGAATTTTTTGCTGGTATTTCCATGCATATGAAATATAGCCTGGGATAAGAAAAGTAGCTAACACTTTCCGGATGAGCGAATCGTCGGGAGCAGGTTCCGCATCGACCAGGGGAAGCACTGAAACTGACTGGTACGAAGGCAAGCCTTCCGAAAGGAAAACGGTACGGTTGATTAAAGAAGGGTTATCCCTGAAAAACTGTATAAGGCCATGGTATAAACTGATCTGCCCTTCAATGCTGAAATGAGGTTCTTCAATGATCAGGACGGATCGTGTTTTTTTATAATCCGATTCGTTTTTGATCTCAAGGAATGTTTGTGTGGCTTTGGAAAGGAGGTATTTCGAGGTGCCGATCTGAATATACTGGTCTCTTGGTGAAGATAAATAACGGATCAACGACATCAGCCCCCAGGCAACAAGCAGGCAAACAAGCACAGCGATGAACAGATAAATCCATTTTCTGTCGCGGGCTGCCAGATTTGGTTTTGGAGAAGGATTTTCTGCCCGTTTATTACTGGCAGTGACCTCTTTTTGTATTCTTGCAATGGTTTCGTCAACCACAGGGTCCTGAAGGTCATCATAGGTTATTCTTATTTTAGGTTCTTCCTTCATGACAACATCCGGTTATTCAGGTATATCCAATATGGTATTTGGTTCCGGCTTTGCAGGATCCTTGACTTTGGTAATGTTGGCTTTCAGGATGTCTTTCCATCGTTCGGGATTTCCGTATAGAAATCCGGCGATCTGGATTAGACTTTCACCCTTCGAGGTGGTGTACTTGTGCGTGATGGCGACGCCCTGTAAATCAACATAATCAAAATTGCCGGCGCTCTGGCAGATAGCACCCAAAAGGTATTTGAGCTCCCCCGTGCTGACTTTTCCTGTGCAGTGAATCACGGCTCCTTTTTGCACGATCCTGACTTCTGTATATCGTTTGTCCTTTTTTATGATGCTGTCCAAAACAGCCCCGGTGATCATTTTATCCCTCGCATCAGGCAGCCACGGAGATGAAAAAAGCTCAGAGAGATAAGTCGACGGGGAAGTGAACAGGGTTTTAATATTTGTTTTCAGCACGAGAAATATTGCGCAGCCGATCACTACCAGGAAAAGCACCCCAAGGATGATCTTAACCGGTCGGATCTCCTTTTCATCCCGGAGCTCTGTTTTATCTGCTTCTCCGGGCGCTCCGGCCGATGTTTTTTCGACATTCACAAAACTCTCGGCAATGTGTTTTTCCTCACCCTCCAGCCAAAATTGCCTGACGGGCATCATGGTTCCGTTATGCCATATAAAGAAGCCCTCCTCCTGCGTAACAGGATCGACAACAAATGCAATTTGCCAAGGGTTATTGAAAAAGTTTTTATGGATAAAAAAATCCTGGTCGGATAAGAAAATACCAAAACGCGGGTGGGTATGGTACCAGCCAACGATTTGACTGCCTGCAAACTGATCGTCTTTGATGGTGTTGATATATGACCATGTTTCATGGGTGAACATCACCTGACCAGCCTGGTTGTCGGCATGCTCTCCCCTGATCATGCCGGTAATCTCCAGGAAAGGACCCGACGGATCCTTATAGACCTGTCCGATGAGCACCCCGCAGATTTCAATTCCGGTATTTTCCATGGCATGTTCATGAATGGCACGATAAGCCTTGCCGGATATTGCAATCCGGTATTTCTGCTGTTCAGGGAATTTCTTTTCCGGAAAATCCTTTAATAAAATCTCTGTGAAATCAGGAGAGTTCTTATTCATATGTTAATAATTCCTATTTCAATGGTCATATGGAATACCCATAATTATCATTCACGGTTTGCATGAACTTTATTCTTATGGGTATTTCATGTTCCCAGTCATTTATTTTAGCACAATGACCCCATTACAAATGTTTTGTCAGCATCAAACTGTAAAAAAACCTGGTTCATGCCCTTGCGGGCCACAACAATGTCGAACGGAGGTATGCCTATTTCACTGAACGTGCATTCAAGAAATGATTCCATCCCGTTTATTGAATGAAAAGTCTTTGGAATGCGGCTACCTTCGCAATGAGGGCAACGGATTTCGCTTTCTGAAGTTTTGGCCATTGGTTTAAAAAGGGTTTCGCTTCTTCCGCAAAGCGTGCATTCAAACTTCTCAATAATTTCAAAATTATACCTGTTGAATTCAATGACAGCCTCAACCCCAAGTTCTGCTTTTACCTCAGCCAACAGGTCTTTTAATTTTGTTGTAAAAACACTCCTGGGCATTTTCCTGATCAGATGATAAGTTTCATGGCTCAGGCAATCTTCTTTTTTCTGATAATGCACAACATACGAATCGTGGGTAAGCCCGTTGAATACGAAGGCCCTGTTTTGCAAAACTTCAAGCCCGTGCAGGAGCTTCACTGCTTCCTGGCACTGGATGCCGGCAATTACCGAGGATGAGGTGGGGGTTGTCGGGGTTTTTCCGGTCAGCATTTCATCCCTGGCCAATCCGCCGCAAGCCTGCCTTGCCCCGATAATCTGCCAGTCCATCTCGCTCATGGTGCATTCATAACAAACCCCGTCGGGAGGAACAAAGACCCGTACGATGCCGTTCAACTGTTCGATGGCTCCGTCGATCCAGGGTGTATTTGTTTTCCAGCAGTTCCGGTTGACTGAAAGTCGCGCCTCCCGGTTATCCAGGCCGCAGATAACGACATCGGCCCATTCAAAAACTCCCGATCCAAGATCGTAAATAACATCCCCCCTGAACCATTGAACATGCATTTCCGGGTAAAGGTCCTGCACCGATCTTGCGGCAACTTCTGCCTTGGGTAATCCGTTGTCCTTTTCCCTGAATAGCACGGAGCGGGATAGGTTCGAATTCTCAATTAAATCCAGGTCCGCAATAAAAACATTCCCGACGCCCAGCAATGCCAGGTTCTTCAGGATCTCATTCCCCAGTGCCCCGGCGCCGATCACCAATATTTTTGCCTTCCGCAACCGTTCCTGTTCCCACCAGTTTATTAATTTAAACCGGGAAAACCGGTCCCCGTCATGATCCGGAGCGTCGGTTATTCTGAAAGACCGATTTGTCTCACTACTGTCCACCGGCAATTATTTCTGGTATTAAACGAACGATATCACCCTCCATCACACCTGCATCCCGCAGGGTTTGGTCATCGAGCAGTTGCTTTCTTGTGACCTGGTGATGAAGCTTATAGCTCAACAATTGTCCTCCGGAAGCATCAAATTTCGGATAATTGAGCCGGTCGATCAAAAGCACGATGATCCTTTTCACCAACGAATCGTCAGGTACCTCAACGAAAACTTTTTTATTACCGGTAGCATCCCAGATCTCAATATTTATATAGCCCATTTTGAACCTGAATTTTGATTTGACTGATGTTTGATTGCATGGTATTTGATCCTGAATGTCATACTGTTATGTTGATTCAATGAAGCAATACCTGAAAATTCATTGTCAACCGTCAGTATTACAGTCTAAATTTAGTACAAAATTCATAATAGCAAGAAAAATGTTCAGGAATATGAAATTTTTTACAGGATCCATAATCCAAGGCCTGAACAAGAAGACACAAAGGTTTCAGATCAAGGTTTCTCAGACCCCGCAAAAGTGATGATCGAAGGGAAATGTTATTATGAATGAAAAGGAAGGATTCTAAGTTGTGTCAGGTCAGGATCGGTCTGAAATCGAAGTATGATGACTGCCGGTTTATAATCAGATCGAATCCTTTTTTACATCCATCTGCCCTGTGGGCTGCACAATAGAATAGATGGTAAAGGTTTCATTTGATTCCATGCTGTTCCCGTTCAGTATTTGATCGGGCTTTGTAATTTTTACTTTTACATCTGACCATATCCGGTGTTTGTATTCATCCCAGACCAGATGTTCGGTATTGAGTTGTTCATTTTTCTTTTCATTGCGCACCACCACGTTGCCCCAGGCTTCCATGGTATGTGCAAATTCTTTGCGTATGCCCCGGTTCGCTGTAATGGTGGAGGTTGATTGCTGAACAGAGTCGAACATGACCACTTTGAATCCTGTTGGAAATTCAAGGTAAGGGCTTGATCCCAGGTAGCGGTTCATCAGCGAACTGGTAAGACGTGCCTGGATTTTACCTGAATCGCTGAACAATACCTCGATGTTATGTGCCGACATCACCGGATCGTTATCCCGGGCTTTAATTAACTCCGCAGGTTCAGGAGTCTTTGTGCAGGCCATCAGGACAATCATAACGGATGAAATACCGATATTGACCAGGTAAATGCAAAATGTGGATGACAATTTAAAGGGATTACAATTGCCTGGTTTGTAAATAAAAAATCCGGGATGTAAACAATGACCAAAGAAAGTATGGAAAGATTTTGCGTTCAATGTTAGAAATACTTTCGTTTGATAAACCATCGTTCATAGATGGAAAACCCTACGACAATTTTAAAAAAACTTTCGCGGATAAGATTTTGTGAGGTGTTCCCCCGCGATCCATATTCAGCGCCCACGTTCAGAACGGTTTTCATGCCACGCAGCGGAATTCCGAGACCAAGGGAAAACCCGTATTCATTGATATCCTGTCCCCGCAGCCGGAGGTAGGTTTTGTTATATGTGAAGCCCAGCCTGTAATGCATTCTGGCCAGGAAATTGTTATAATTGTCAATTTTCGGAATAATCTCTCCTCCCACTGATATTTGCCAACTGTTAACCAATGAATCGCTCAGGTCGAATGCCCGGAACTTTTCCCAATTCTGCCATTTGTAATCGAGGCCGATCATCCATTTATCGGTTTTTTCAAACGAAAACCCGCCACCTGCCATCATTGGAATGATAATCCTGCCTGTATAGCCCTTTTCCCTGACCAGCGTATCACGAGGTGATTCGGTACCTGCAGAACTTATCAGGAAAGTTGATGCCAGAATATCGGTTTTGGCTGCCATGCTCAGTGTTGGAGAATAGACTGCACCCAGGTTTAGAAAAAGATCATTTTTAATTTTTGTCCTGTATTGTGCACCGAAATTAAAATGAAGATCGTTCATCGTAACGAAAAAGGCCTCTCTGAAATTCATCGCATACGCTGAATCGGGGAACAAAACAATTGCTTCCCGTTTCATGCTGCCAAAAAGGTAGGAAATATTTAATCCGACAGAGAATTTTTTAAAAAGCTGAAAAGCATTTCCCCAGTAAAGACGGCTTATACCGCCAGACCCGGCATAGATTCGTACGATACTGCCTGTGGCAACATACTTATCATAACTCGCAACATTGTACCCGACATCGGTGAAAGGCACTAATCCCAAACTTGTTTTCCACCATTTGTTTACGGGCATGCCGAACAGAAGGTAGCCAAGCGAAGCGTAGTTGCGGTTTGCTGTTTGAAAATTAGAGGTAAGTGTTACAAATTGCCCGTTCAATCCACCTTCAAACACAAACGAAAGCGAGTCGAAAGCAGTGTAGGAGGCAGGGTTGGCGTAATTAACATGATAGGGGCTGTGCAGGCCGATGCCAAGCTGCCCCATCGTCATGTTCCAGGCGTTGTTATTGTCTGAAAGATCGCCAATGCCGAAACGAGAGTAGGGTGATGCTATCCGGATTTGAGAAAACACCGTCAGGTTTAGAAACAGAACGCAAAAAAGGATGGGAAAACGCAGGCTATTTGGAGTTATTGACATTAAAAGCAAGAATTTGTTGTAAACCGTATATAACGATATTTGGGAGTGCAAAGATGCTAATTTTTAGCCGCTTATCAAAATATTTTTGGTCTCCACCACTGAGCAGAATCTTCAAATCAGTGTATTTCTGTTGATATCTTGACGTAATTCCTTCAATTTCAGCAACTGCACCCGTAAGAACCCCCGAAAGTATTGATTCACTTGTGTTGGTTCCAGTCAGGATAAGCTGATCATCGAATGAGACTAACGGCAATTTACCCGTAAAAGTATTCAATGCCTTAAATCGCATGAGAATTCCCGGTGAAATAGAGCCTCCGAGGTATTCATTGTTTTCATTGACAAAATCATAGGTAATGCAGGTGCCTGTATTGATCACAAGAACATTGTTATCAGGAAACATATTGCTACCCGCCACTGCAGCGGCCAGGCGGTCTTTTCCCAGCGTTATCGGTGTTTGATACAGATTTTTTATTGGCAGCGGTGTTTTTTCATCCAGTTCAAGAAAGTTACAACTGGCGGATAAAAACCGGGTCAGTGAGGCTGGGTGAGTAATTACCGAAGATAGGATGGCGTTTTCAATGCCGGGATGCTGATGCATGAAATCACGGATGGATTTCAGCGTCAGGATGGGGAATTGGCGTAAATCGATGAGCTCGCCATGCTGAAAGAGGGCAAGTTTTTTGTTTGTATTTCCCAGATCGATGATCAGGTCCATGAAACAAATTACTAATTAATAATTAAAAATTACTGATTACAAAACACGAATCTATTCCCAGAATCAGGCATTTAGTCTGAAATCAAAAATCGTAAATCGCAAATTGTAACAAAGGTATTGGTTTTTTTAAAAATATTCGTAAATTTGCAATCCCAATTTATCGGGAGGTCTGGCGTCGTAGCTCAGATGGTAGAGCAGAGGACTGAAAATCCTTGTGTCACTGGTTCAATTCCAGTCGATGCCACAGAAAAAAATAGTGAAATGGTGAAATGGCGAAATGGTGAAAACCGGTTCGCCATTTTGCGTTTTACTGGATTGAGAGGGGGGTTATTGTAAAACTCGAAACATATTCCTTCGCTGAAAGTATAATTCAGGACTATTAATAGTTGCGAAAATGAATCAGAAATATTATTTTTGTAATAAAAACCAATGCCCAGGATTTTTGAATATTTGGGAATTCTGATTTTCTTCTA
>CAIYES010000167.1 GCA_903925275.1 uncultured Bacteroidales bacterium | reverse complement strand
TTTTCGCCAGAGAATTTCAGATAATCCTGCTGAACCGTTCCTCGATAATTTTACTCAATAGCTCTTTAAAGTCGTCACTTAAAAAGCTGATCCCGATAAAATCCATCCATCCGGTTTTTGCACTTATCATTTTCCTGAAAATATTTTCCTGCTGCTTCGGGTCGAGATTCAGCGTCCGGAAAGCAGCTATGAAATCGTTCTGGGTTATTTTTTTCTTTTTCCCGTTCAGGGTCAGGGCGAGATCTTCTTTGTCTGCCGGATTTACAAGGGCGGTTGCAACAAGATCATAAGCAGGGGCAATAACATTCCCGACACCAGGCTTTAGGATCAGGGAGAAATTCTTTAAGTGCATATCGGCATTGCCTGTCAGAAAAGAGAATAACACCTGTTCAAAGAAATTTACGACATCAAGGCCAGGGTTCGAAGAGTATTTTACGATGGCTTTTGCGATTTGTTCGTATGAACCATGGTACTTGTCTTCTGTTAATCGCTCGGTAAGCTGGCACATATCCTCCATGTGCAGTTTGTTTTTCTTATTCCGGTCAATTCTTTTTGTGATATATGCCAGACTACCATTCTGGAGCCTGATAAGGCAATGAGGTACAACATCAATTTTTGCTATCTGGGCCAAATGCATGGTCAGGTCTTCCACTTCAGGTAATTGCTTGTACTGAGCCGTGGGTGGTTTTAAAATATATCCTCCCCAAAGACCGACGATGGTGAATCTTTTTGGTGCCCGCTTTCCTTCAGGTGATTCCAGGTGAAGGGATAATTTAGCCTGAACACCGGTGACGGTTACCATTGTTTGAACAACCTTCAATGCCAGTTCGGCCATCTGCGCTTCCGTATAAGGTAATTCCGGAGGAATAGGCTGATCAAAGATCTTCCTGCTACAGGATGGATGAAAATCGATTTCATTCCCGCGTAATGGTTGGTAGCAAAATAAGCATTGTTTCATTACTGATCCTCCTCTTTTACCTCGATTACACTTATTGCCCCGATGCAATCTTTGCAGCAGGTCAGCAGAAGCCCCATCCGGTCCCTGGCATTTAATTTCCAATTCCTTTCGGCAATTTCGAGCAGCCATCCTTCCGGAATCAGGCCATCGAAGAACGGGAAGAGTACGTTGCTGTCAAATGGTGCGGCCTGCAGCGGAAGCGTAAGACTCACTGGTTCTGCCTCTTTTAATACCAGGTAGGCCGGATCGTACAAGAAATGATACCCGTTTTCATCCTGCGACAGCCATCCTGCTGTCTGTTTGTGAACTTTTATTTCAGCCTTTCTCATTTTTACCTATGATTCTTTATGGCTCATTGTTTATTGTTCATTGTAAACTCTTCCCTTCTCATCTCGACAGGGCCAAGCTCAAACCCAAAAAGCTTCAAGACCTGGTTGACTTTGTCCATTCGTAAAGTAACCTTTCCCTGTTCCATTTCCCTGATAAAGCGAAGACCCACACCTGCCTTCTCAGCAATCTCAGGCTGGGTCAAGTTCGCAAGTTTTCTTTTTTCTTTGATGAAAGTTTTTAGATCCATGGATATACCCTTTAGGGTACAAAGATAATGAAATGTTAATTGCATACCCCCTTTCGGGTATATTTTCATAAAACTATTATAAAGTATACCCCAAAGGGTACGCTGTATAGGAATAAGAAGTTATCCAATTATAACCAGAGGATTCTCTGTGAAAAAATGTTCTTAGTGGAATAAAATCCCTCCAATCTGCCTTTTAATGGAATATATTCCCCCTTTTACTTTTGAATTTGAAGTTTAGTGGAAAATTTCCACATTTTCCTGAATGGTTTTTAATGGAAATAAATATCGCGAATTTGACATTTAGTGGAAAATATATACCTATTTTTGTAAAAACAACTGAATTAATGGAAAATATTTCACCTATACATCTTCAGGAGGTTATTTTTTCCTCAAGTGATCGAGCCCAGAGCAAAGTTATATCAAAGCTATTTGAAAAGAAACTGATCAGGAGAATAGCTCCCCGTATATATTCTGGGAATTTCAATGATCCGCCAGAGACAATAATCAGAAGAAACATTTTCAATATTCTTGGAAATTTATATCCTGGGGCCATACTAAGTCACCGATCTGCAATAGAATTTCAGCCAACAGCTACGGGAAATATCTTTTTAACTTATACCTATACCAAGAAAATCCAATTACCTGGATTGACAATTCATTTTCTGGAAGGAACTGGGCCAATTAAAGGAGATATACAGTTTGTAGGTAACCTTTACTATTCACAATTGGAAAGAGCTGTTCTTGAAAACCTACAGCCCGCCAGAAAACCAGGACCGGATTCGAAAACTTTGACCTTGCCGGAAATTGAAAATAAGCTTGAACATGTTTTAAATATTCATGGTGAGACAGGATTAAATGAGTTGCGTGACAAAGCAAGATCGATTGCAAAAGAACTTGAACTGAACAGCGAATTTGAGAAGCTAAATAAGCTAGTAGGTGCAATGTTGAACACCCGTTCGATTAAGATATTATCCTCCCCCTTGGCAATTGCAAGGGTTCTGGGCTCCCCTTATGATCCTGAGCGTATTGAATTATTTGAAAAATTATTTGTTCAATTAAAACAGGAAGAGTTTACCAATCGTCCGGAATGTAATAATAAGAATCCTGAATTTAAAAACTTCGCATTCTTTGAAGCTTATTTTTCGAATTACATTGAGGGCACTATCTTTGAAATTGAAGAGGCAAAGAAAATTATTGAGACGGCGACTCCTTTACCCACACGTGATGAGGATTCGCACGATATCCTGGGAACTTACAGTATTGTCAGTAACCAGAAGGAAATGAAAACTATCCCTGGTTCCGCAGATGAATTACTTAGTATTTTACAGTATCGCCATAAAATACTATTGGCTGCAAGGACTTCTAAAAATCCCGGACAATTTAAAGACAGAAACAACCGGGCAGGAGAAACTCATTTTGTTGATTACACGCTTGTTAAAGGCACATTGGTTAAAGGTTTTGATTATTATCAGGCATTGGTGCATCCATTTGCTAAAGCTGCTTTTATAATGTTTATGATCAGCGAAGTACATCCATTTTTGGATGGGAATGGACGAATTTCAAGGATCATGATGAATGCTGAATTTGTGACAAGGAATCAAACCAGAATAATTATCCCGGCTGTTTTCAGAGAAGATTATTTATTAACCTTGAGAAAACTATCAAGGGATAAACAGCCTGAATCATATATCAAGATGCTTGACAAAGCACATAGATTTTCGGAAACCATAGTAGGCAGTATGAATTTAATGCAGGACCTCTTAGAAAAATCTAATGCTTTTAAGGAACCAACAGATGCGAAACTGAAAATTATTTAATATCCGGGGCTTTCTTAATTTGATGACCCGGAATATTATCCCACGTCCTGTCCATTTCCAGCTTCTTAAACTCCTCTGAGATCTTCACATACTTGTTAAAAACGCTATCCTTTTTGTGGCCGGTGATATCCTTGATGGTTTTGGTATTCATTCCCAGTACGATGCTATTAGTGATGAAAGTTTTCCTGGCGGTATGGTTGGTGATCAATTTCCATTTTGGCTCAGAATGCTCCCGTGCCTTGCCGCCGGAATAGTCCACATAGTGAACCCGGGTATTAATCTCGGCTTCTTCACAGCAATCTTTGATATGGTCATTTAATTTTTGCGAAGAAAGCTTTGGCAGTGGCGTGATTTCTAAATGTTCATATTTGGCAAGAATGGCCTGGGCAAATTGGTTCAACGGAATAACCTCTGTTTTGTGAGTTTTAACGATCGTTTTGAAAATCTGACCATCTTTGATATTTTCCTTCTTGAGATTCCTGAGGTCGGAAACGCGCATGCCGGTGAAGCACATAAAACAAAAGAGGTCTCTTGCCCGGGCCCTCTTGGGAGATTCGAACTTAAAATTCAACAATATCATTAGCTCATCCAAGGTCAGATAAATAACATCTTTCTCTCGCTCAACAGCTTTGAATTCCTTGTAGGTAAAATCCTTGACATAGCCTCGTTTCTGGCACCAGGTCAGGAATGCTTTCAGGTTACTAATGATCTTGGCAAAGTAATTATCCTTGGCCTTTCTTTTAACAAACGCATAGGTCCTGAGGTTGTCAAAGAACTTAAAGTTGATTGCGTGGAGATCGACTTTGTATTTGGTGTCTTTTTCGAAGTCCAGGAGAAAGTTTTTAAAAGTTCCGTAGCAAACGATGGTCCTGTTCGCTCTGACGGCTTTACTGCTCTCAATATACTCGTCCAGGACCTCAAAGAAAGTCATGTTGGTTTTTCTTTGTTTCCCCGACACATTGAAAATATTGTTTTTCAGATATGCTTCGGTAATCTGGATATCGTCTCTTAAAGCATTGTTTATCGCTGCGTCCGCTGCTTGTCTGAACAAACTGATTCTTTCATTAATTGAGATATACTTATTATCCTGTTCATCATCTTTTGGCTTCTTGACTTTCTCATTTGATTGACTCCAATATTTAGGATTAACAACAAATCCAATAAAAAACAACGGCCTGATATTCTGATGAGTAATTCTCATGACAATGGGCTGTTGTCCCTTTTTATTAATTTTGCCTGATTGAAGATAAAAATGTATATTCGCCATAAAATAGGATTAACTAGGGAAACGCGAAGTTAAGAAGAAAAAATGGGTATCCAAAACGGGTACCCAAAAAAAATAAAAAAAGGAAAAAAACAGGGTAATACTCAAAAACATCAAAGTTGTAAACCACAGTTAATCAGTAGATAAGAACTATTACAGTTAACTTGAGTTAGATTTATCGTCCCCCGGCTCCGGGTACATTCAATTTTAATTAGTTGGTTAACAATCAGCTAGGTACATAAATTCGAAAAGTTAGATGTAAGAATTTATGTAAGAATACTCAAAAAAGACAGGTGCTTGCCTGTCTTTTTTGCTTTCCATACTACCCTTTGAAATCTATCAGGAATTTCATAATCAAACAGAAATTTCAATCCCGGTTCGGAGAATTTCTTTGATAACGGGATTCAAAGAGGTAAAATCTTTTTCATCAAAAGGATGAGGCTCGACACGGGTGTCAAAATTCCATGTCAATTGCAGTAAATTAACCTGAGTCTGGAAAGGGTCATGCATTTCATTTAAAATGATGGCAAGATCAATATCACTGTCCGGATTCTGACTCCCCCGGGCATAGGAACCATATAAAAACATCCTTGTTACAGGATAATTTCGTTGCAACAGCAATAATAGATATTTCCGCCCTATTTCGAGAGCTGATTTTTGATCCATAATCTTTGATTTTTGATCTTTTCAATCCAGATTGCTGCAAATTCTTGTTTGCATTTCTGATAAAATGACTGTTTGTAGTCATCATACCTTGCATTGATGTTAAAACCGGTCACTGTCGAAAAGAAGATTTGTTGTTCCTCATTCAAATCCAATCCTGCTTTTTCTGCAATTCGCAAAAGGTTGTGAATCATTGGATAACTTTCATCTTTCGTTCGGATGTAATATGCCTAGAGCAACTTCTCAATTACAAGATGCCCTATGAATAATGACCACACATAATCGCCAGACACATAAAGATGATCCATTGTCTGAGAGTCCTTATCAGAGGATTCCAACCAGAATTGTATGACTTCTTCTTTTGTCATCTTGCTTATTGTTCAGACAAAAATACATCATTTTCAGATATATTTATCAGAGGTTAAGGCAATCTTCCATTTCCTCAATAAAATCAACCACTTTCAAGTAATCTGGAATGATTCTAAAGTTAGATAATTGGTCAGTTAAGTGTGCAGCGACGGCAAATTAGGTGGCTCATATACTGCATGTTACAGAAAATCAGGGTGCTGAGTAAGGGTTATCAACCCGGTGGATAAGGTTCTAACTTTGTCATTGTTCTGACAAACCTAATCTCAAACCTACCATAAAATCCTATTTCTGATTGGTAATCTTCTTGCTGGGTTCAACACACCATTTGAGCATTGCAAAGGCCATTTCGGCGGATGCGTCAATGAACAAATTCTTTACCCCATTTATATAATTCAGCCAGAATGGGCTCAAGTTTCTTGCCTTTCTCTGTTAAAGAGTATTCAACTGTAGGTGGAATTGTAGCAAAAGCCTCCCTTATCAAAATCTTGTTTTCTTCCATTGATTTTAATTCTTTAACGAGCATTCGTGTGTTAATTCCTTCAATACTTCGTTCCAGTTCCATGAAGCGTTTTTTACCGTCTAAAAGAGAATAAACAATAGAAAAAGCCCATTTTCCTCCCAAAATATCCAGTACTTCTCTTATTGGACAATTATTTTCGTTTATTTTCAATTGAGCTTTATCAATATTTTCCATATTACTTTATACTTTGTTACTACTGTACATTGATGTAACTACTTGCAAATGTAAAGTAATTGATTTTACTTTGCAACTTAATTTAAAAAAAAGAAAAATGGAAAATAACAAAAGTATTTACAAAAATGATATCGGCATGGCAGCCAAAGCCGGAGCTATTCTATTCGTCTTATGGGGTATATTACACCTTTGGGTGGGCTTTGAAGGCATCCATCAATATTTGTCAGGTGGAGCTTCAGGCCTTTGGAATATGTTGATTGGTGGCAGCAATGCACCCCGGGCAGGCTTTCAACACACGACTGATGTCATGACAGCAAATGCACAAGCCCATTTGATATTAAATTTCTGTATTGATGTAGCCGGGTATGGTTTACTGGGGCTGGTTGTTGCGTGGTTAATATGGACAAGGGGTTCATGGGTGACTTACTTTTTAGGTGTTTTCATTATTGGTGTTGCGGACCTTGGATTCTTGTTCTCATTGGTTACACCCGGTATTATCGAGTTAAATGCCGGCAGTGTAAGCGGTCCTGCTATCTGGTTTATTGCCTGTGCAATAACTCCTTTCGGGTTGCCCAGAATTTGGAAAAAGAATAACTGACAAACAATGATATTATGCGTCATGCTTGGGCGACCTGAAAATGAAACTGACTACAAAAAAACCAACTTTGAGAAAATAAAAAAACGGGGAAAGCTGAAAAACGAATAGAGTAGGCAAGAAAAACAACAATAACAATGAATAAATTTATGATTGATATCCTTTTACAAGGATTAGACAATGAAACAAGAATAAAATTATTACCAAAAGAACAAGAAATAATAAAAGAGTGGGAAGACAATGGGATACTTTTGGCTTCCTATATAAAAGCTGACTCTACTGGAATCTACTTGGTGTTAATGGCTAATGATAAATCGGATGTAGATAAAAGACTTTCAACTCTGCCATACTACCCATATATGAAAATTGAAATTATGACATTGAGATAGCAAGAAATAAAGAATTTGGTTTGGAAATTCAGATTTGATAGGAGTTTAACTTGAATTTAAAAATAGGGGAAAAAATTATGCCAATCGTACAAATCACAATTTTACCACAATCAGCTGAAAAGAAAGCTGAAATATCAAAAGTTATAACTGATGAAATCCATCGTATCACAGGGATTCGGAAAGAAGCAATGGTAATTTTGTTTTATGAATTACCAGCAGAGAATTGCGCTGATGGTGGAGAAATGTTATCTGAGAAATTCAAGCGGATGCATTCAAAAGAATAATTCATCCATTTCCTCAATGAAATCAACCACTTTGAGATAATCTGGAATGATTCAAAAGTTAGATAATTGGTCAGTTAAGTGTGCCGCGACGGCAAATTAGGTGGCTCATATACTGCATGTTACAGAAAATCAGGGTGCTGAGTGAAGGTTGTCAACCCTGTTGATAAGGTTAAACGCTGACCAAATACAAATCCAAGGTTACAGTTTTCCGAGAAGAGAAAGGGTTTGATACCAATAGAATAGTGGACAACCGGGAATATTTCTTCGTTTATTCAAGAAATTGTAATCCATTGGTTCAATCTTGTACTTCGTGATATCGTCACCATCCTGCCAGCGTTTAATTTCTCCCTTGTAATTTGTCAAGACTATTGCAGCTAAATATGCAGCCTTGGAAGAAGCTAGAACGGCCTCATCAATTCTAAAAGCTCCATCGTAGATAAAGGATTTTAGTTGAGTTAATCCAGTACCAATATGGATGAAATCATTCTTGGGGTCAAAAAATTTCCCCCAAGAACTTATCATCAAGGAGGTATTAATAATATCGTTCAGGACATGCTCGTTGGTTATGGTCTGGTCAACTCTGTATGCTATTTCCTTTTGAGCGGTGTTCTCAAATGATTGTTTGAAGTGGTTAAGGTCATTAACTTTATCAAATAGAATGCCGAGGTCGAAAAGTTGTTTCATTACTTCCATTTGTTTTTCCGTAACTCGGCCATCGGGATGTTCGACCTTGAAGTGTATCCCTATTGTATTTGGAGCATACGCAGTTAGTTTGTCGCCCGTAATTGAATCAATTGATGGTATCTGTACCCTTATATAATTATCATCAGTTTGAATCCACTCATTTACAATTGGAGCATTAACCAAGGCTGGGTAACCATGCTCCTCATACAACACATCCAGTAAAAGAACCCTCTCTCTACTGTCCAAATTTGATTTGAATGAAAGGAGGTAATGGGCTTTAGGGATACCTGCTTTATAGCTCCTCAATTCATCCAATTCCCAGTTTGTAAATAATCCAAGGGTGCAAATAGAAGTAAGAGTTTCTTCTACTTTCTCTCTATTTTCGGTGGTAACAATATCAACATCAATAGAAAATCTTTTAGGTTCAGGTAAAATCAACAAAAGACTCGTGCCTCCTTTAAAGATGAATGAGAAATTTGTTTGCGACAACTGTTCAACCAATGCAAGAGCATAGATAACCTTTTCCATGATTGTTGGGTCACTCTTTGGATAGGTTATTCGTTTCTCTTCTATCCATTCTTTTGTATAGGAACTTGGAAGTATCATTCGCTCAATAATTCAGTTAGTTGTGTGTTATTCGTGATGAATTCAATCAGTTCTTGTTCTTTTGTTCTTCGTTTAGCATAAGCCAACATTTTTGTGATGTTCAAGGTATATTGCTTGTAAACTGTGTTGAAGATTTGAATCAACTCAGTTCCTTGGTATGGTGCAAAGAGCTTTCGTTCGACAAAAATATCGACCAATAGTTTTTCTGGTGTTGGATAAGCAATTCCTTTTATCTTCTTCAATGGTGCTTTTGTTATGAGTTGCTTTACGATAATTGATTCTTGTTCTTCATAAACATATCTATCTAAAAACTTGTCATCTGGGTTATAAAACACATTCAAGTAATTTTCATCTTTTAAGTAATAGAAAACCGATTCTGCCGATAATAGCTCTACTTCAACCATTATCAAAAATTTTCCGGGTTGATGTATCATCCAGTCATTAAACCATCGTGTATTCCACAGACAGAACTTCACCCTTGGGAATTGCTTTTTAACTTTCCCGGCAATCTCTATTAGTCTTGGTTCAACATCTGGACTAAAAGATGGCTTGGTAGATAGTATATACATCCCTGTTCTAACAGGTTTAAGTATATTCTTCTCCTTCAAGGAATAAATCCTCCATGTAAAGGTAGCCTCCTTTAAATCGGGTTCAAAAGACCTATAAAATGAGTAGAGTTCCTCACGGGTTATATAGCGTTGTTCGCTAAACCGTTGCCTTAAGCGTTCAATAAAGAAGTTATTTGACACTTGACCTAATATTTAACTATTGATTTAGATGTAAAGATACACACTAAATGCCAATATTGGACAGTAAAGCCCTTTTTGTGGCTAATATTTGTATTCAAATATCGGACAGTATTAGCCGTAGCTGTCCAATATTTGAATAGAGTATCATAGTAAACATTGTTTATCACCTCAGAACAAGTAATTCAAATAAGGTTCTCAGAATCTGAAATAGTTTAACATAGAAATAGGAGGAAAGGTCGTTGCTAATGACCACTCTCCGGTGGATTTCCATCAATAGAATAGGGTAAGGGATTGTATAGACCAACTTACCCAACCGTATGGATTTCTTCTACCTTTGCGGATGTCTTAGAAACAGAGTAATGTAGAATTTCTTAGTCTTATTTCTTACAATGCTGTTATTGGCATCATGTATAGCAGAACCAAACCAATTGTCTCAAATTTAAAAAAATCAAAATGAGTGAAAATAAAAAATTATCAGAAAAGTTTTTAGAAGTGTTGCAACATGAAGGTGTTGTATCGATTGTATCGTGGGGTGTCGAAACGCATGTTGCAAATACATGGAACTCCTATCTTGTGGTCACGGAGGAT
The DNA here is from genome assembly GCA_903925275.1 of uncultured Bacteroidales bacterium. Classification (GTDB taxonomy): domain Bacteria; phylum Bacteroidota; class Bacteroidia; order Bacteroidales; family FEN-979; genus CAIVAT01. The sequence continues at coordinate 4,848 of CAIYES010000167.1, read as the reverse complement.
GAGCGTATCCTGATTCCTGCTTACGGTTTTAGAAAAACCGAGAAGAATGTTGATGTAAATAACAAGGTGAAATTAACACTGGGGAGTAAAGATGTGCTGGGATATAAAGATTATCCCGGAACAGGTTTTCTTGTTAATGGTACGGCCAGATATATCAGCTCTGGTGAAGAGTATGATTTTATGAAACAGAAATTTTCGTTTCTCACAAGAGTATTGGAAATCACGGTTGAAACAGCAAAGCAAATGTTATAACCATGACATTCAAAAAGAGATAGTCTAAACTGTTGGATGGGTTTGTAAGAAATCTTCCATTTCCTCAATAAAATCAACCACTTTCAGATAATCTGGAATGATTCTAAAGTTAGATAATTGGTCAGTTAAGTGTACATTCGACTTTAATTAGTTGGTTAACAATCAGCTAGGTACATAAATTCGAAAAGTTAGATGTAAGAATTTATGTAAGAAAACGCAAAAAGACAGGTATTTGCCTGTCTTTTTGGTTTTAAAACTCTCATAATAAGCTGAATCAGGGGCAAAACAAGTTTCGTTATTAACTTCCCAAAGGAAATTGCCAAAAGAGTGTCTTGGTATATGCTCACGAGCCCAAAGTCTTGATGCCCGATAATATTTTCACTACCTTTGTACAAAGGTTCAACAGTGAATTGCAACAAAATCTTATTCAGTGATCATATTATTTCCCAGATGTTCAGGAGAAATATATCTTTGGCGGAGGTGAAGTTCATTTTGAATGATGGCGAAGTTATCCGCGAGTATGCAGATGATAAACCATATCCAAGTTTCCTTCTTCTGGGATTTATTGTTCGCCGCCCGTTGCATCTTCTCGTTGCCAAAGATTCTGAGACGGGAAATTGTATCATGGTCACCGCCTATGAACCTGATAAAAATGTATGGTCACCTGATTTTAAAACCAAAAACCGATAATATGGAATGCGTCATTTGTAAAGCAGGAAATATGTGCGAGGGAAAGGTAACGGTTACCCTTGAAAAAAATGGATCCATTATTCTGATCAAAGAGGTTCCGGCACATATTTGTGATGTATGTGAACATTATTATCTGGATGAAAAAACCACTGAAGAAGTTCTGAAAAGAGGCTCGGAAGGCCTGTTAAAAGGTGCTGAACTTGAAGTGATGAAACTAAAAGTGGCTTGACCTCGGTTATAGTTCTTCCTCATGAAATCAACCACTTTCATATAATCTGGAATGATTCTAAAGTTAGATAATTGGTCAGTTAAGTGTACGAAAACACCCCTAAAACCCACGCCAGTCGTGGGTATTGCTTTTTTAAGTACCCAAATGGGTACCCAAAAGATTTTTTTAGGGATTAACAAGTGTATTTTCGGAACAAGAGGAAAACATAAGTTGGCATAAGGCTCCGTGATCTTTAGTAACTGAAGAACTCCACTCCGCGGTTCTTTCATGAAGTTTTATGGATGATGATCAGTAAAGCAAAATGCAGAATTGTTGAGGGATTTTTGAATATACAGGATTCACATTAGTCGTTTCTTATTTACACAGTCTAGGAGCCTCGATAAATATTCTTCCATCGTTTCTCCTGGTTTTACTGGAAAAGTCTCCAATGCATCTGTAACTGAGTTGAGTAAATCATTATAGTGCTTAAAGGAGTCTTCAAGCAATTTCTCATCACCAGTCTCCCAATATTTTCCTTCATCCGTTAATCGGAATGTGTGCAAGTATTTATTCGATAAATATTTGAGCAAGAGAATGATGAGCATGTGGGTTTTTATTCCTGCGTACTGGGTTTTTGTTGAAAGCATAAACAAATACTTCTGATTATTTTTATCAGAAGTATTCCCGAAAAATTTGAGATGCGCACTACTACTCATTCGTCTGTTTGAAAGAAATGTCAGAAAAACAGATTCGCAAGAAGGAGGCGTAAAAGTTATACCATAAATTTTTTCGTCATATCTATCATCAAACTCACCTTGGGGGAAGATAGTTTCAAAAACGGTATACTGCCAATTATAAACTTTTGCAATTTCCACCACTTCCTCAATCATTCCCTCTAAGGAAGCAGATGGATTGAAACTACCGCTGTAATGGATACTTAAGCCCATAGCTGTTTATCTTAAAGTATTTCCACAATCTCCTTATCCTTCACTTGCAGTACATTGACATTGGTGAATATCTTCTTATAAGCTTCCGCTTCGAATGTATGAATAGGAACCAGGTTCTTCGGCCGGAGGGCATCCACCAAACGCCTAAGGGTTTCAACATCGGCGTGGCCGCTGGTGTGCAAGTGAAGCTCGGTTAAACCTCTGTTGGAAAGGTACTCAATGAAATCCAGGGTTTTCCCTTCCTGCAGGTAGCCTTCCCACATGGAGTAGATAAATGTACCGCCGTTGATGTTTGTTATTAGTTCCAGGTCGGACCGCATGGTGGGTCGCACAATCATGACCATGTTCTCTGCATTGTCATTGATCTCTTTGCGTGTAATCTTTCGACCCCTTACTTTGTATAATAGTTCAAGCATTCCTTTTCGCCTGATCATCAGGCTGAGCCGATACGGATAAAAGACCCTGATTTCAGGATACTTTAAGGACGGAAAGGGAACGTCATCGTAAAATGCCAGTTCTGTCAATACGTTGGCCAGGTAAAAATCAATGGCCATTGTCTTGTTGGTTTCCTTGCAAGCATGATATATAGAGATGAGTCTGTCTATATTTTGCCCGGAAGTATATATCAAATTTATGCCGGTGTTTTTTCGAAAAAGCGTGATGAGTTGCTCTTCGATCGCTGATTCAGGTAGGAACTTTCCGTTTGCTCTTCCAATTGTTGTTCCTTCCAGGAGCAGGAAATCAACCTCCTTTTCAACAGTATTTATTACCGATTCAAAAGCAGGTGCATTCCTTCCATGGTCGCGAAAATCGCCGCTATAAAACAATGACTTCCCGTTTGATTTAATCAGGAAAGCATAGGAATCAAATGCAGAATGATCCATTAGCCAGGGCGTGATTTCAATGTCGCCGATTAAAAAAGGTTGTTCACGAAAAAAATGATGAAAATTGGTGATGGACCAAATTTGATTTGTAAAGATATTGGTAAGCTCTATTAATTGATGAGTGGCTCCGCCTAGATAAAACTTACAATTGCTGCCGATGTAACTTGCCAAACCGTAATGGTCCTGATGTGCATGCGACAAGACTAGGGCGAATTCTTTGTCACTTTTCATTCCATATAAACCCGGAATATCAGGGAGAACACCTTGAGCTATCAGGTCTTCCTTCGAAAGTTTAGCAAGTATCGAAGAATCAAATTTTGTTTTGTCGGGGTTTACCAATGGCATTCCAAAATCAATGACCACGTGGGTGGTTTCCGTCCATATCTCTACACAGGAACCGCCTATTTCGCTGGCGCCGCGATGGATTTTAAATTGCATATAATTTACCAGGTTAATAAACCAGACTTCAATGTAAAATTGAAGGTTCGGAGGGTCTTCAAGAATTCGGAATTTAGCCGGGGGCGCAGAAAATTCATGATTTCTTCAAATTTTTCTTTTGCGGTACTGTTGTAATTATATTCTGAAATGATGAGTACAGGGATAATGTCCTTTATTTCAGATGGTTTGATCCAGGCTGGATTTATCAGCCCTATTTTCTGCTTCTGAGCCAACATTTCAAAAACTGCTTTCGATAATTCCTTTTTGGGTAACCCGGTGAAAATGTCATAGTACAATCCGATTTGTAACGGACTAAGGTATATTCCTGACGTATTTGTTCCATGCTTGTATTCAATCAGCAGAATATTGCCCTCCTTGTCCATTGCAAGAAAATCAAGTTCATTGCCAACAGCCTTTTTCTCCAGGTTCTGGCCAAATTTTTCCGAATTAAAATCCGAAATGTCCCGCTGCATTATTTTATATTTCTGTTGAAAGGGCTCAAATAATTTAGCTTTTTCTTTTTTATCCAAATATCCAACAACAGCTTCCTTGTCGATGATCACGAAATCATCAGTTGGTGATCCTGATAGACCATATTTCCTAGATAGGGCAGTCTGATAATAACCTTCCTTTTTATTGTTATAATATCTATCGAGAGTCCGATCAGCATTAATCAGGTCAAGGATTTCCTCAAGCTCCTTGTGAAAATCAATAGAAATGCTTTTTGAGCCAAAGAGGGTCGGATACATGGCTTTATATTTTAAAGCCCCTTCAACAATAATTCTCGCCGGATCATTCGTTTTTTGAATTTTAATAATCCTGGTCGTGCCACGATAAACAGATATCCATTCCGGAGTTTTATTCTTACCGATTTGGAAATCCAGGTCCGGATGGTTTTTGACAAAATCAAACAACCATCTTAATGCTCCTGCAGGTTCGATTAATGCTGAAAATGAATCAGTGAGTTTTCTGTTGTAGTACATTTTTATTTGGTTTTAAGAATGTTAAGTCTTTATTGAGCTTGTTTTTTCCCGGAATCTTCCATGCAATTCCCATGTTCAGCAGATACAAGTCACGAATTGTCGTGATGGTTCCGGATACAGAAAAATCTGCCTGCAAGTGGTCATTTATAAGAAATGCAACTCCGGTATCCATATACAATGAGGGATATGCATGCAGTGATGCATAGCCGTATCCCTCGACGAATACATCCCATTTCGGATGAAGATGCACATCAAAACAGACAGCATAAAAATGGAGCAATGCCTCTGAACCGCCAAACCAGGTAAAACCATAATTGTAACACAAGTTCAGGTTTTGAGTAAGGTCGTTTGACATCAATAAATACAAGGATGGGGTGAAAGTTTTTGGCAGGAATTCCTGTTTCCCAATAAACGGCAAAGTGAGATTAAACAACAACGATATATTG
>CAIYES010000166.1 GCA_903925275.1 uncultured Bacteroidales bacterium | reverse complement strand
GTTGAGCCAACGAGAATCTCGCAGGGCCGGCATGCGTTGAAATTACAAATCGGGAACCGAAATGGGTTGTATGTTTTGAAAATGAGATACGAAGGTGCTGAAGTACTCCGGCGTATTATTTTTCGTTAGTTTGTAACCCGGTCAGGATGGTCAGACCGGTCAATCTTCACCAGTATATCAAACAATGACTGGTCGGTTGTAAGTCTGTCGGCATTGCCATATACACACAATGCATCCTGTTTTAACACATCCGTGACAAGTTGTGTAAATCCGCGGATATCATCCGGGGTGGTTGACAGCACGGCATCGCGGTCGTGTTGCATCTCTTCGGCTGTTCGCTGAGTGAAGAAAAGGCTCACGGCCTGGTCGCCTTTTTGTGAAGGAGTGAGTGGTGAATCCATCTCTGATATCGTTCCGATGATATACCGTGTCATGAGTTTAGGATCGGCGTCAAAGGCATTGAGGTATGCGGCCGTATTTCCATAATTTTCAAGGGTGCTCATCAGGTTCGGATCGCGGTAAGAATTGAAGGTAAAATTTCCCATCGGGGATATGGAGCTGAACCCCCCGTAGGCCCCGCCAATAACCCGGATGCGGGTTTGCAACCAATCAGTGGAAAGCAACTGGTTCAACACACGCATTTTAGCATTCCAGCTATAGCCAAGTTTCTTAAAATTATAACCCTTTATCACGTATTGCACGTTTGAAGCAGCCTGCAACCCTTCGTTGCGTTTTTCAAGGATAAAGTCCCAGGTGGCATTAACCGGGTTGCCCTGGGGCAATTGCCGGGCAAGAAAATTCAAACCATTTCTGAAAAGTTCCTGGTCTTTCTTCTCTCCGGTAACCGACGACACCATGTTGTTCCAGGTAAAGAGCAATGCTGCGACCTTTTTCAGGTTTTCGATGATCTCATTTCCATAAGTTACAAAATTCTGCACGAGATCCGACACAAACCAGTAATAGGAAAGTCCTCCTGTCAATTCATTGAACATTCCAAGGTTGCTGATATAGGAAGACAGACGTCGGCTTGCCACATGGTAGCCGTTGCCTTTGATCTGGGCATCGAGTTGTGAATGATGGCGAAACAACACCGTTTTCAGCCTTTCAACATCGTCATATATGGTGCTGTCAAGAATTTCTTCTCCAAGTTCAAACAGCTTGCCGACTTTGTAATTCATGGCTTTCGATGCAACAACGAACTTGGGTATCATCCGATTGTCGTCTGATTTAACAAGGTAAGTACGCAGCGAGGTAAAAAAACCTCCGGTATGGATGTTCAGTGCCTTGTTAAGTTCTCCGAAGGAATAATTTTTCGTATTAAGGCTTCCGATTACATTCGACAGGAGCGAAGCATAAGGTATCAAATCCTGTGGAATGATCCTCAGGTCGAAAAAAAGATTAATGTAAACAACATCATTGGTAAATTCCTCATGGGCAAGTACCGGGATTCCGGAGATGTTCTGCTCGTCAACACCATAATAGATCGCCTGAGGATCGATGTCGCCGATTTCGAGCATTGGAATGGTTGCCAGGGCTTCGGGGGTATCTTCCCGCTGCTGGTATGCAATAAGATCTTCTGCTTCGCTGAACAGCCTGGCAATGGCTTTATCATCAAGCGTTGATTTGTGGATATTGAGTTCAGCATCCACTATTGATTGCCGTTCCTTCTCCAATCCCGGAGAGGGTTCGAGGCTAAGCAGAAGGGAATGTGGATTGTCAAGGAAATATTGGCGGATGATGGTTTCAAGGTAATCGGTCGTGAGCGCTTTTTTCACTATTGCCAGTGCATTTTCGTATTCAAGTCCGGCAAATGGATCATCAGCAAAGAACCAGCCTGCGAGGCACATGTTCAGGTAGGTCAACCCTTTCTGGGCATCATCGCCTTCGCGCAGACGGAATTCGATACGGTTGATCACTCCTTCAATCTCAGCTTTATTCAACCCTTCGGCGGCAACTTTTTTCAGTGTACCGGTCACCACATCCAGAAATTTTTGTTTGTCCCCCGGATTGGCATTGATGGCTGCGATCTGGACGGCATGTTGTTTGAAATTGGATGATGAACCGGACACATCCTGTCCGATGCCAGCCTCCTGAAGTGCCAGCCTGACAGGAGCCGATTCCTGGTTGACAAGCACTTCGCAAAGGATATCGAGGGCCAGGGTGAGCGGCAGATCGGTATTCAGGCCGGCCACAAAGTTATAGGTCAGAAAGGTTTGGTTTTCAACTGATGATTCCTCCATCAAAGGATAGAAAGCGGTAATATCCTTCATCACAGGAAATGGGGGCTGATCCTCAATGGTGATGAGACACCCGGTTTTTTCATATTTTGAAAGATAAGCCAGATCGATGAAATCCAGTTCCTGGTCGAGGCTGGCATTGCCGTAGAGGAAGATATAACTGTTTTCGGGGTGGTAATTTTTTTTGTGGAACTGAAGAAAGGCTTCACGTGTGAGTGTCGGGATTGCTTCAGGAGTTCCGCCCGATTCAAAGCCATAAGCATTGTCGGGGAAGAGGTGTCTGAATACCTGGTACCACAGTTCGCGCTGGGGGTTTGAAAATGACCCTTTCATCTCATTGTACACCACGCCGGTATATTTCAACGGCTCGTCATTTCCTGAAAGTTCGTAATGCCAGCCTTCTTGCTTCAGAATCCGTGGATCGTCATAGATCAATGGATTGAATACTGCATCGAGATACACGTGCATGAGGTTAAAATAATCCTTGCTGTTCATGCTGGCAACCGGATACATTGTATAATCTTTTGAGGTGAAGGCGTTGAGGAAGGTGCTGAGGGAGCCTTTCAGCAAAACGTCGAAGGGACTTTTTACAGGAAACCCTTTCGATCCGTTCAGTACTGAATGTTCCATGATGTGAGGTGCACCGTTGTCAGAATCGGGAAAGGTTTTAAATCCGATGCTGAAGGTTTTATTGGCATCGTCTGAGGCGATCTTCAGCAAACGGGCACCACTTTTTACATGTGTAAAATAGAGGCAGTCTGCATTCAGTTCCCTCACAAAACGTTGCTCAATCAGACGGAAACCATGATAAATATTGTCCTGAATATATGTAGTAGCCATAAAATAGTTTCAAATTGGTGACAAAGATAACGCAACATTGGTTAAACAATTTCAGAAGAAAGGAGATATTAATGATACTTTTTCGTATCACCTTTTTCATTTTTTCCGATTAAACAAAAAAACCACAATGTTATTTCGCAACAAATACCGGATTGAATCTACCCGTTGGGCGAAATGGGATTATTCGGCTGGAGCAGCATATTTCATCACGATGTGTACAAAGCCACGACATCCTTTTTTCGGACAAATAGTAAAAGGAAAAATGGTACTGTCCCCTTGCGGACTGATTGTGTACGATTGCTGGCGCACGCTCCCCGATCATTACAAAAATGTTAAGTTGGGTGTTTATGCAGTCATGCCGGACCATTTTCATGGGATAATCATTATTGGCGGGGCAAACCAGACCGGTCACCCCGAAACGCGTGAAACGACGACCGGGGGTGAAACGGGGCACGCCGTTGATTTGGGGCACACCGTTGATATGGGGCACACCGTAGAGACGGGGCATGCCCCGTCTCTACAACCACCCCCGACATTGGGAAATATTGTCGGTTCATTCAAATCGGCGGTAACAAAATCAATCCATGCCAACGTCATGAAACAATTTGGTTGGCAAACACGGTTTTATGATCGAATTATCAGGGATGAAAATGAATTTTGCAGGATTGAACAATACATCCTTGAAAATCCAAAGAATTGGAAGACAGAATCATAACAAGGCCGGTAAAACATTATGATAGAGTAGAGACGGGGCATGCCCCGTCTCTACTATTTGATCAGCGACAGCCCTTCCAGCGCAGAAGTATCTTTTGGTTTGTGCAGCAACACCTTGTTGAACATCACCTGTGCTTCGCGTAACTTGCCCAGTTTGTAGTTTACCCATGCAAAAAGGATCATGCTATCGTAATCGAACGGATAAAGATTAATAACCTTTTCCAGGTACTTTTCAGCCTTTGTATAATCTTTTCTGCCATAATAGATCGAACCCATGCGGTAATTAGCCAAAGTATTCTGCGGATCAATCGTAAGGATATCGTTGTACTGGCTGATAACCTGATCCCAGTTTCCCAGTGCAGAGGCCGGGTAAACATACCCGAATTTCGGTTCGATGGCATAGGGTTTCAGTTTAACGGCTTTTTGATAATATGCGGCCGATTCAGTAAACGATCCGTTGAGGTAAGTCACCCATCCCAGGCGCAGGTTAATTTCATAGGAATCCTCCTGGTAAATGCTTTTCATCGACGAGATGGCGTCGGTAAAGTTGCCCCGGCCTTCAAATTCCTGGCTTCTGGAAAAGGCTTCCTGAAGTGGGGTGTAATTGGTTTGGCTGAAAAGTGTAAAAGAGCAGAGAAGAAATAGAGAAATGGCAAAATGGCGGAAAATTTTGAATGTTGAATTTTGAATGTTTTTTACAGTTTCCATGTGATTCCTCCGATTAGGGTGTTTGAGTTATAGGGATTATTTTTGGTTTGCTTGATTTCTTTGATTGCGTGAGTATATGTATCCTCGGTTTTAGTGTAATAAATTTGCTGGCTTTCCTTGCGTAAATACTGGTAAATAAGCGACAACTGAATGTGCTTGCCCACGAGAAATACCATGGTAGCACCTCCACGGTAATTGATTATGTCGCTGTTGTTATAAACGACCGAACCATTGAAAATATTGGCATTTGTATAATCGCCGTAATAAAAATTCGCTTCGCCCCACATCCAGGTAGTGATTTTAGTTCCCAGCACCTGGCTGAGCAGCAATCGTTTATTTTTGCCCTGGAGGAATCCGGTGGCTGTGGTAGTTCCATAAAAATCGAAGTTGCCCAAAGGATAGTAGGTCAGCGAAATACCAACCTGCTTTTGTTTCTTCCCGTTCAGGTTCGACCAACTGCCTGAGAGGGACAGGTTGAACCTTCCGAGATCTTTCGAAATCTGAAGGGCAGCCAGATAATTGTTAAAAGAGGTGTCCTTACGGTCAAATGTGTAAATTATCCGGGAAAATGGGAATGTATGGTAAGTGGCGTCATAAGAAGTATAATACGCAGTATCCTGCACGGTATCCCTGCGGAAATCCGGGTTGATCATGTTATAGCCGACATGGACCCAATGAAACGCCGGGATGACTTTAAGTCCCCATGGAAGGGCAATGGTGGCACTTAAGTATGCTTCGTGCTGACTGACATGGTAGTTGAAACTGGTGTCATAAATGACCCATGGGAAGGTATAGTTATAATTTCTGCCCCAGACAGTGTCAGTGATACTTTGAAGGTGGTCCTCGCCCCGGCCATATTGAATATACTTCGTTTTTGAGAAGTTGAGGTAATTGTAAGCCAGCGATAAGCAGATCCTGTTCGAGACCCTCAGCTTCAGCCCAAGATTGCTGTAAAAACTGTTGCCATAAAGATCCTGCTCTCCGTAAATGCTGTCCTGCTCCATCAATGTGGCTAAGTTTTTCGGGGACCTGTCGCTGCTAATGGTATACCCGGTTTCAAAATGGACCTGTTCCAAAAATCCTATTTTTGACAGGGTAGTATCCTGTTCTTCCGGAGGCATGGCCGCTCTTAGGAGTCGTGCTTCTTCAGGGCGGTTGGTATAGATATAGGCCTGATAAAGGTAATTTTCTATCACCGGATCGCCAGAATTAAACTGCCTGGCTTTTTTCAGATGGGTGGTTGCCGGGAAATATTCAGCTTTTTTAAAATATGAAATACCCAGACGCACCCGCAGGTAGTAGTAATCAATGTCCTGTCGCAGGGCCTGTTTTCCGATCAAGATCACGCTATCCCATTTTGTTTCCTGATAATAACGATACGTAAGCAAATCAACCGTTGTGAAATCGAGTTTAATGGCAGCCATCGAAGATGCACCTGTGAGTATTGCCAGCATGATCAGGAAGAAAATCAGATTGTTCTTCATCGGCCACTAACCAGATTGACAACGGTTTCTTTTTCATTTTCGTGGATAATGAATCGCTCAAGTCCATGGATTCCTACAAACAGTTCACATTCCATTTTCTTTATTTCATGCCGGCCGATCCTGGCCGATACTTCCGACCGCAGGCGGATGTTGGTTTGCATAAGCGCATCCTCCATGCCTGTGTAGTTAAGGCTGTATTCCGACCGGGTAAAAAGCACGAATGGTGCTACAAAATCCTGCACTAGTCCCACTAATTGGTTGTTGAACGTATTCACCGGGTACTGGTCTTTCACTAAGAGATTCCGGTAATAGCCCATCATAACTTTGTAAGCCCCCAGGAAAAATTTAAAGAGAACCGACGACCGGTCTCCATCGAAATGGGTAAAGTAATGAATATCGCCATCATTGCGGAACCAGGCCCGGGACTTTGTTTTCTCACAATAAATGCAGGTCAGGTTCAAGGCGTCAACCTGTACTTCCCAGTCAACTAAGTATTCCTTGCCTCTGTCAGGTTTGACGCTGAACAGGAATTTCTGCCCGGGAATGAAGTGGAATGCCTTTTCCAGGGATATATTTTTACTAATGTTTGAAACCACCACTTCATTCCCGGGCGATTCATACGATTTCAACTCAAAAACACTGCCGTTATGCTGGATAAAATGGCTGATGGGATAGTCGAGGGTGCGTGAACCGATATATGGTGTGCCCTGCAGCTGAAAATGCAAATGCGGTATTGGCGAACGACCGGAATTTCCGCAGGCTGCAACCACCTGCCCTTTCTTCACAGCCTCGCCGCTAACCACCTTGAGACTCCCTTTTTTCAGGTGTGACAATTTGGAATAAAGCTGATCAGCATGATGCAGAATGATTGTATTTCCCCAGTTGTGCTCCAGGTCAACGTTCCCGATTTCATTCTCTTCGACCTCATTTATAATCTCCTCTACGCGTCCATCGGCAGGGGCGATTACCGGCTTGTTATATGCATAATAATCTTCGCAGCTATTTCCATCCCCCGTATAGGTATGCCCATCTTCATCCATAACCTCGAAATCCCAGGCATGGCGCCAGTCACCCTGGTGGGTGAATTTGCCGTTATGTCCCTGTGTTACCTTCCACTCACCCCAGAATGGCAAGATGAAAGGGAAATAAAGTGATTTCCCGAAGCGTGCCTTATAATTTACATGAGAGTACAGGTTTTTCTCGGGAGAGTATTGCTGGTATAAAACCTGTTCAGGCTTGTCAAAAAAACGTTCACGGAACTTCAGGGCATAAAGGAATATCAGCACTACCATGTTGAATGGCAGCGAATAGACCGACAACTGAAAGATTGAAAATATCGCCTGGGTACTGGTAAGGATGATCGAAATAAGGGGTGTAAGCAGGATTACCCATAGGAAGGACCACCTCGACGGGATGATGAAAAATCCACCAACGGCGATCGAAGTGAGAATGAAATTGAAGCCGATAAAACTGTAGCTGAGCTCATGGATATCGGCCCCGATGAAATTGTAATAAGCATAAGCCGAAAAGAAACCCACCAGAGAAAGAATGAAGGCAATACGCGAATAAATTAGTATTCCCAGAGCAATCAGGATTCCTGCAAATAAGTGATATTGGAAGAAGATAGCTCCAAGCGATGTGAAATAAAGCCGCACTGAGTCATGAATCCCCAGGCTTGTAAGCCAATTGTATGAGGTTACCATATGTTTCCCTCCCAACATGAACATCTCGTTGGTCATGTATATGCCCCGTTCGCTCACATGCAGCGCGGTAAATTGCCTCGTAGCAAGGCTCACCAGCCATGTTCCTAATAGAAAGGAGAGGCTCAGAAAGGGTAGCCCATATTTCCCAACCACCCCTTCAATCATGAGGGTAAGAAAAAGTGTGAGGAGTGCGGCAAATCCAAGGACAATGAAAAACTGGGTACCGGGCTGATAATAGACCCCCAATCCCAGCCCAACCAGCAGACTGTTGAAACCGTAATATCCTTTTTTAATGTTGATGCGGTTGAACCCGATGAGATAAGCCAGGATGTTGGTAACCATCACCGCGATCACACCGCTTACTCCTGCCCAGAAATCGAAAAAAGTGACCCCCAGCAGGATCACTGAGAATATCCTGCTGTCGGAAAAGAAGATCTGGGTATAGCTGTTCAGAACACTCGACAGGAAAGATGGAAAAGTATATGTCAGGCTTTTATATGTCAAAAGGCAAATAAAAATAAAAATTTGAAATTGCGAAAATACGCTCAATTATCACGTCAGCACATCAACTCATTTATTAAATTTCACCAGATGGGCCGGTACTTGTTCCTGGCTGTTCATATTATCGAGTGTTTCCCTGAGACGTATTATATGGGGTTTTTCGTCCATATCGATAAGCACCACATTTGGACGGAGCGCAATAAACTGCATCCACTGGGTCATGTTGTAAGCTCCCACACTGTGAATGACTACATGATCGCCCCGGTTCAGTAATGGCAAACTGATGCTCTCGCGGATCACATCGATGTTCATACATAATGGTCCATAAACACAGGTATCTTCCGTATATTGTGTGAACGCCTGGGCCGGAGTGATCCTGTGATCATACCAGAAAGAGGTGAACAGGATATTAACGCCGATATCGACGATGGTATTGCGCCGGCCGGTGCTGGAGCGCTTGTTGGAAATCACCGATCCAAGGAGGTAACCAGCTTCGTCAATCAGTGCCCGCCCTGTTTCTAGGATGAGCAACGGCAATTTATCCTGCTTGAAGTTGCTGTTGAGCAGCGCTGTGGAAATGGCTTCGGCAAAATCATCGAAAGAAGGATTGATATCGGTGCCCGGAAGGTAGGAGCCCTTCAGGGTGTTCTTAGATGCAAATCCTCCGCCCAGGTCGATGTATTTGATTTCGTGTTTGAATTTTTGTTCCACGGAAAGTGCCAGTTCAGCCAGTTTTGATGCAGCAATGCCATAAGCATAAGGCGAGAGCATGAAGGTACCGATGTGACAATGCAGGCCTGCCAATTCCATTTTGCCTGAATGCATGATCTTGTTGATTGCATCCCATGCCTGCCCGTTTTCATAGTTGAAGCCGAAACGGTCCCACATGGGATATACACCTGTATCCATGTTTACCCTGATGGCTACCCGTGGACGGAAGTTAATTTTTTCAGCCAGTTCAGTGATGGTATAGAGTTCATCTAAGTGATCAATATGGATCAGGGAGTTGTTTTTAATGGCTTTGGCGAGATCTTCCTCACTCTTTTCCGGCCCGTTGAAGATTATTTTTTTACCATCCACCCCAAGACTTATGGCTTTGTCATATTCAAACCCGGAAACCACTTCGGCCCATGAGCCCTCCTGGTGGAAGATGCTGCAAATAGCGTTGAGATAATTGGTTTTATAGGACCAGGCAAACTGAACCTTCGGATAGCGCGTTTCAAATGCTTTCCTGGCCTTTTTGATGGTGTTCCGAATTGTCTTTTCAGAAAGGATAAACAGGGGTGATCCATATTCTTTAACCAGAGATTTCACGGCTAAACCGTCAATGTGTGTCATCGGTTCATATTCTGTTCTCGTTCCGAATTTATTCGGCATGCCGGTTTCAATCTTTTTAATCACCGGGCGTTCATATCTGATTTTGCTCATTTATTTTATTGTTAATTGTTACAACTCTCCGTAAATACTGATTTGTTCGAATTCTTCCCTGTCAACGATCATATCCCAGGCGTATCGGATGAACATTTTTCCCACATCATAGGTGGTAAATGGCTTAACATTTTCGCCCAGGGCTAAGTTGACCAATGCTTCGGGAATATTCTGCCCCACGCCAACAGCTAAGTAGATCCATGCCGGCAGCCGTGGATTGATCTCCAGCAGGTAAAGTTCACCATCCTTGTTTTTCATCAGTTCAAGCTCAAATCCCCCGCGCCATTTTGTTTTCCGCAGAAATGTCCGGGTCATTTCCAGCATTTTCTCGTCGGAAATAGTAATTCCTCCCCAGGCCTTACCTTTGTCGGTGATGTATTGCTTACGCATCGGAACTGCTGCGATGGTGTTACCCTTTCCGTCGCCCAACCCGGTCACGTTGAATTCGGTACCATGGATAAACTCCTGGATGATGATGGGAAGTCCCCATTTGGCGCTGATTTTGTTGAAATAGCTCTTTACCTGCTCGATGCTGTATGCAATGGAAGCGTCATAAAATTTGCCTTTTACGATCATCGGGAAAGAAAATTCCGACGGTAGGCTGTGCACCGTATTCAGGTCGTAGATCACTTTGCTATGTGGCACGCTTATGCCATATTTCTTCCCGAAATCGTTGAGGTTTACTTTATGCCGCTCCTCGAACTGATGAAGGGTTGGCAGAAACATGTGAATACCCATGCCCTTGAGTTTCGGTTCCAGTTTGATAAAGGGGTAAAGCTCCGCGTCAAAGTTGGGAATGATCACATCAAGATTCTCCTTTTCGTGGATGTATTCCAGTCGTGACAGTAATGTGTCGATGCCAGCCGAAGGATATGGAATGGAATAGGTTCGGTCAACAATATCATGCATGTAAATACCAGGTTCCAGCGATTCATACGACAATCCGATTATCTTTACATCAAATGATGCAGCCTCGTGCAATGCCCTGATTACTGATACCCCTGGCCCCGGGCTATCGATGGCATTCAGCCCCGTAACAGCGATGTTAAATTGTCGTTTCTTCATGGCTTTCAAGGAGGTTGTGATGGTATAGGATTCCGATGAAATCGTCGTAATCTTTCTCGAAGGTGGTTTGGTCGGTTGAATATTTATCGACAATGGCTTTACTTATCTGGTCGGGACTCTTATCTTCCCGGATAAGGTTGAGAATTTCAACCCCGATGGGGTTCACGGTGAAAGATTCGCCTGTTACCGGGTTGAACAGTAGCCCGGCCTCACTGACAGCAACATTTTTTCTTAGTTTCATAGAATAGGTTTTTTATTTGTAGATACGAGGCATGCCTCGTATCTTAGCCGAGGCATGCCTCGTATCTGAGCCGAGGCATGCCTCGGCTCTACGAACGATGCAATATTACAACAGGGAATGATCCCAGATGTTACGAAATTTTAGAAATGATGTATGAAATTTTATGATAACCGTATTTACAAAATATTAATCAACAGGAATTATCCTGTCAAGACCTGAACGGCTGACCGTTGGGGTAACCTTATATTCTGTCACTGAAATACCGGTCACCGATTTAAACTGTGTAGAGAGGTACTGCACACTGCTGTAACCCATCATGTAGGCGATTTCGCTCAATGTAAGTTCTTCATATTCAATAAGTTCTTTTACCTTCTCGATTTTATGGAGAATTGTGAATTTTTCGAGGGTAGTGTTTTCATGTTTCGAAAAAAGTGATGAAATATAGGGGTACGACATTCCGAACCGCTCAACTAAGTAATCGGAATTCCGAACCATTGCATTGTAGGTGGAGTTGTGAACCAGGTCGATCACAGCCTGTCTGATCTGTTCCACCAGTAACTTTTCCTTATCCAGGATGATCTCAAACCCATAACCCTCCAACACCGCTTCGATCTTTTTCCAGGTAATTTTTTTTGGGTCGATAGAGAGGACGAGTGCTCCCAGCTTAATATCATGGATCTCAATTCCATCCATGGCGAACTCCTTACGCAGCAAATGGATGCAACAACTGCTGGTCATGTTTTTTACATGGATAGTCCGTGACGGAAAAGTTTTTTCTTTCTTCATGCAGTTGGGTCACACGAGTTCGTAACGGTATGAGTCCTGGCGGATAAAGATAAACAATAAAACCGTAAAGGCCCACAAAGACGAGCCACCATAACTCACAAAGGGCAAGGGAATACCAATGACCGGCATCAGCCCGAGGGTCATCCCGATGTTGATGGCAAAGTGGAAGAATAAGATGGATGCTACGCCATAGCCATAAAACCGGCTAAAACGTGATCGCTGTCGTTCTGCCAGTAGAATGATACGCGTGAACAGTCCGAGATAAAGCAATACCAAAATGGAAGATCCCAGGAAACCCCACTCTTCCCCAACTGTACAGAAAATAAAATCAGTACTTTGCTCTGGTACGAAGTTGTATTTTGTTTGAGTCCCCTGTAAAAAACCCTTTCCGAAAAATCTTCCGGAACCAATGGCAATGAGCGATTGGTTCACATTGTATCCCGCTCCCTTAAGGTCGAAATTCTGCCCCAGCAATACATGGATACGATTCCGCTGATGGGGCTCCAAAATATGTTTTACACTGTAATCGATCGAAAAAACAAACCCCACCGATCCCAGGAAAACAGCGCTGATCAAAACAATAGTGCGCAACTTTTGGTTGCTGTAAAAGTAAAAACCGCCGGCCAGAACAAGTAAAACAGCTACCAGCATAAGTTTGGGGATCAGCAATGCCAATACCCCCAAAACCGGCAGGACGATGAAGGCCAAAGGAATGAACCCGGTCAACCCGGCGCGGTAAAACACGATCACCAGTGCCAGAAAAACGATCGCCGAACCGGTATCATGTTGAAGCAATACAATAATTGCAGGAAAAAGAATAATGGCCGAAGCCGTCACCAGGCTACGGAACCTGGAAATACTGACATCCAGTGTGCCTAAGTACTTCGCCAGTGCCAGTACAGTGGCCATTTTGGCAAATTCTGCCGGCTGAATCCCGAATCCGGCAATGGCAAACCAGCCTTTTGACCCGGCAACTTCACGGCCCGAAAAGATCACAATCACCAGCATGAAGAGGAAAAATCCGTAGATGAACCAGGCAAACTGTGAAAAAAACTTAGGATCAATGATCAGGGTTCCCAAGGCCAGCAGGATCGCCGCGATGATGAATGCCATCTGTTTGCCATACTTCTGGGTGAGATCAGCAATATGATGATGATTTTCGTTGAATACTGCGGCATAGATATTCAACCAGCCAATGATGACCAGGGTCAAATAGATACCAACCAGCACCCAATCAATCCGGTAAAATATTCCCTTGTCCTCTCTCACTTTCAGGTAGTTTTCCGTTTATAAGGTTCCCATTGATCATGCGATCTTCAAGGTCTTTGCGTTTAACAGAATGGTTTAAATATTTTTCAATCATCAAACTGGCGATCGGGGCAGCCCATGCGGCACCATAACCGGCATTTTCACACACCACAGCAATAGCAATTTTAGGATTGCTGATGGGGGCAAAGGCAATGAAGATTGAATGGTTTTTCCCATGCGGGTTTTGCGCAGTACCGGTCTTTCCGCACATGGTTATACTGTCGATTTTTGCGATGGTTCCCGTACCGCCAGTCACCACATCGGCCATCCCTTCAATTACCACGTCAAAATAACGGGGGTCGACCAGAACAATGTGTTTTGTGCTGTATGCCATATTTAGACTGTCTTTCCGCCCGATCGCCCTGATGATATGCGGAGCGTAGTACCACCCCTTGTTTGAAATGACGGCGGCCAGGTTGGCAAGTTGGATCGGGGTAATGCCAATCTCTCCCTGTCCGATGCCCAGCGAAATAATGGTCATCGACCGCCATCGGTTTACACCATGGTATTTGTCATAGTAAGCCGGTGTGGGAATGTTCCCGTTGAGTTCGCCGGGGATGTCGATTCCCAGCCGTTTCCCGAACCCGAAACTCATCACCTCTTTACGCCAGCTTTCGTATGCCTTACGCGTACTGGGGTAAAACCGGTTGTCGATGATCGATTTGAAAACCCGGCAGAAATAGGAGTTGCATGATATCTGGATGGCGCCGATCAGGTCGAGCGGCGAGGGGTGTGGATGACACCCCACCTTCTTGCCATTGCCAAGCGGAAACCCACCGGGGCATCCATATCGGGTTTGAGGGGTGAGTACCCCCTCCTGTTGGCCTACAAGTGCGTCAACCAGTTTGAAGGTCGATCCCGGCGGGTACATCGCCATCAGGGCTCGATTGAAAAGAGGTACATAAACAGTGTCCTGCAGGAGCAGCGTGTAATTTTTCTTCCTGATGTTGCCGGCCAGCAGGTTGGGATCATACGAAGGACTCGAAACAACGCACAGGAGTTCGCCGGATTGGGGTTCAATGGCCACAATACTGCCCTTCTTGTTGGTCATGAGTTTTTCGCCATATTGCTGCAATTCCGCATCCAATGAGGAGTAGAGATCGGTACCGGCCATCGAAGTGGTGTCGTACTTCCCTTCCCTGAAACTTCCCTTATCACGGTTCAGCACATCAAACACACGTATTTTCATCCCTTTTTTTCCCCTGAGAATCTCCTCATACGATTTCTCAATGCCGCTGATGCCAATGTAATCGCCAGGCCGGTAGTAGGAGTTTTTTTCAATCACGTCGGGGCCGGCCTCCCCGATATATCCAAAAGTGTGCGCTGCCACCGGGTAAGTATATTTTCTCAGGGTACGTGATTGCACGAAAAATCCCTGGAAGAGAAAAAGCTTCTCTTCCAGAAAACCATAGCTGTCGCGGGTAATCTGGGCTTCGAAGATGGATGGGCGATAAGGAGAGAAATTCCGTGCCTTTTTTAACCGGTTGATGAACTCCGCTTTATCGATTCCGATCAGGTGGCAAAGCGCCATGGTATCGGGGTTTTTCACCTGCCGGGGGATTACCATCAGGTCATAAGCTGCTTCGTTGTATACAAGCAACTTTCCGGTTCGGTCAAACACCAGCCCCCGGGCCGGATATTGGGTAACGTATCGCAGCACATTGTTGTTTGCCGAAAGAATGTATTTATCGACCATGATCTGCACATAGAAGAGGCGTGCGATATAGAAAAGCCCGATCAGCAGGAAAAACCCGATAATGATGTATTTCCGGTCGGCGTAAATCCTTTCCATCCGTTGTTAATATCTTCTTAGGATAATGGGTGGCGTGGAATCTACATTGCTTTTGTGCAATGCCCGGTCATAAATGAAGAATTTGAATTTGATAGTATCGTGTGCCGGCTGAGGGTTCAGCAAAAGCGTATCCACGATAATCCCTTTGATGGCCTTGTTATGGTCGTTGGGAGTAAGGTAGGGAATGCGTACACTGAAAGGGACAGGGAAATCAACCTTTACATAGGTGCCGTATTGTTTTTCGTAATAGTCGATCACGTAATTGTAGTAATAGATCCCACCCGTGTCATAGGGAGGCTGTTTTTCCTCCGGTCGCAGTCCGATGTCTCCGTTCCCGTCTTTGAACGAAATGGTCAGGTATCCTCTTACAGCCACCTTTCCGGTATCGAAAACAGCGGTAAAGTTCTGGAAGGCGATCTCTGGAATATCAGGATATACCTCTTTTTTCATGCAGGATGAAAAAAACATCATGCAGGCGATGGAGGTAATTGATCCGAAAAGGTAAAAACCCCGAAGGTTGAGATGAAACATCATGGCTTGGTCGACATTAATTCAATATCTTTGCCCGGTGTAAAGGTATAAAAAAATGGTGAAATGGTGAAATGGTGAAATAGTGAAATAGTGAAATGGTGAAGCTTGACATTATAATTGTTTGATTAATGAAAATTGACTTAAAGTTTTGCAATGGTATCGAGAGAAAAAATGTTAGGGATTGCTTCGGAACGGGAATTCAACCTCTTTGCCATGGAGGTTTTCCTTTATCAATACAGTCAAAATGAAGTGTATCGCGAATTTGTGGATGCACGCAGGATAAACATTAAAAATATCAGCAGGGTGGAAGATATTCCATTTCTGCCAATTGAATTCTTTAAAACCCGCGATGTTGTTTGTGGCAATGTGCCTCCGCAGGCCACATTCAGGAGCAGCGGCACGACAGGCATGGTGCGTAGCCGCCATTTGGTAACCGATCTTTCATTATATCGCCACTCCTTCACCAAAGGATTTGAAAGATGTTATGGAAATCCTGAGAATGTTCAGTTTCTGGCGCTTACACCAACACCTGAGCAGGCACCCGATTCATCGCTCGTATACATGATCCAGAAATTAATGGACCTGAGCAGCAGTCCCGAAAACGGTTTCTTCCTTGCCAACCATTCAGGATTGCATGCACGGCTGCGTCAGCGGAGGGCAAGAGGCAGAAAAGTGGTGTTGATCGGACTTACCTACGCACTGGTTGATTTTGCTGCAAATTTTCCCGGTGATTATGAACCGGTGATTGTGATTGAGACCGGCGGAATGAAAGGCAAGCGCCATGAGATTACCCGGGAAGAGTTACATTCATTGCTTTGTCCGGCTTTTGGTGTGGAACAGATACACTCCGAATATGGCATGACCGAGTTGCTGTCGCAGGCCTGGTCTCAGGGCGACGGACGTTTCAGCACACCACCCTGGATGAAGGTGCTTATCAGGGAGACCAACGACCCTTTGACCTACGTGGGTCCCGATGAAACAGGTGGCATAAATATCATTGATCTTGCTAACCAGGATTCATGCAGTTTCATTGCAACGGAGGATCTGGGCAGGCTCCATTTCGACGGACAGTTTGAAGTGCTGGGCAGGTTTGACCCATCTGAAGCACGGGGATGTAGTCTGATGATATGATATTGAAAAATTCATTTGACAATACCACACCTTTGAACTTTTCGATGCGGACTCAATTTTCCAAATCAAAAAGCAGGAAATGGACTTTAAAATTTCCTAAAAAGCAAAGTTTTGTAAAGTACTTAGGATAAAACTTTTTACTTTTGTGAATTATTAAACAAAATGCATGATGAATAAATTCCGGCTGATATTATTGTTAATCCTGGTCTCTTCCATGGCATTTGGGCAGGAGAGTGTGTTCAAATACAAAAAATTGCCTTCCGTTAAACTCAAAACTGTTAAAGGCCTGCCTTTTACTTCCGACAGCATTACCAACAACGGGAAGCCGATCATCATCAGTTTCTGGGCGACCTGGTGTAAACCATGCGTGCGTGAATTGACCACCATTGCTGATGTATACGATGAGTGGGTAAAAGAAACCGGAGTGAAACTGTATGCTGTTTCAGTTGATGATTCACGCTCGATGACACTTGTTGCACCGATGGTCAACGGCAAAGGCTGGGAATATACGGTGTTGCTCGACCCCAACAGCGATTTTAAACGTGCCATGAGTGTAGGGCTCATTCCACATACTTTCTTATTAAACGGAAAGGGTGAAGTCGTTTGGCAACACACCTCTTTTGCTGAAGGGGACGAACTGAATCTGATCGAAATGGTGAGGAAACTCAACAAGGGCGAAGAGGTGAAATAACAAAAGATTTTATTATTTTATTCATTCATTAATTCTTATACCGTGAATAAACGGATTTACTATGTTCTTGGAACTATCAGTTTGATGTTCCTCATTCCCCTGTCCGTAAAGTCTCAGGATGCCTTCAAAGGAAGTGAAGTTCATGGCAGTATGCAGGCAGATGCTGCGTATTATCTTACGGATACCAAAATGGGGATCAGCGATTCAACCCTTGCCGGAAACCTGATCCGGATGAATGCCTTCACCGAGGTCAATTATTCCCTTGGAAATTTTACTGCCGGTATGCGTTTTGAAGCATATTTACCACCGCTTACCGGTTACGATGCCCAATACAATGGCGTGGGGGTTCCATACTGGTATGCCAATTATAAAAATGATTTTATCGACATCACCGCCGGGAATTTCTATGAACAATTCGGCAACGGAATGATCCTGCGCACTTATCAGGAGTGGACACTGGGATACGATAATTCCCTGCGCGGCCTTCGGGTAAAAGTGATGCCATACAAAGGAATCACCATCAAGGGAGTTTATGGCGTTCAGCGCTATTACTGGGAACCCTACAAAGATTACAACCGGGGCATTGTCAAAGGAATTGATGGCGATTTCAACCTGAACGACATTTTCTCCAGCCTTGCTGATGCCAAAGTAAAACTTTCACTTGGAGGTTCGTTTGTAAGCGATTTTCAACAGGGAAAAACAAAAAATATTTTGTACGATGGTCAGATGCTGGCATTGACCCTGCCAGAAAATGTTGCCAACTATGGAGGACGTTTCAATCTGAACATCGGCGGCTTCAACTGGTTGACGGAATATGCCCATAAAATCAATGACCCATCGGCCCGCAATAATTACATATATAA
The DNA here is from genome assembly GCA_903925275.1 of uncultured Bacteroidales bacterium. Lineage (GTDB taxonomy): Bacteria > Bacteroidota > Bacteroidia > Bacteroidales > FEN-979 > CAIVAT01. The sequence continues at coordinate 13,206 of CAIYES010000166.1, read as the reverse complement.
AAACGGTGATGGGCTCTTCACAAACCTTTCCTGGTCTAAAAAAGGGCTGGGCATCTCTTTGATGTCGAAATGGATCGACAACATGAGTTATAAATCCGACCGTTCGGTAGTCAACAACATGGTCGACATCAATTATCTGCCTTCCATCACCAAAGAACATACCTATGCTTTGGCAAGTATGTACCCCTATGCCACTCAGCCGGATGGTGAGGTCGGGATTTCAGGAACAGTTACCCTCCATTTTCCAAAAAATTCAACACTGGGAGGCAAGACCGGACTGTCAATCGCAGCAAATTTTTCACAGGTTAACGGAATAAAACAAACAGCGCTTAACGATACGACCTTCATCGGTCAAACCGGAACCCTGGGATATAATTCAACTTTCTATGGCATCGGGAGCCAGCTTTACTATCAGGATGCCAATGTCGAAGTGACCAAAAAATTCGGGAAAAAGTGGAAAGGTATTTTCACCTATCTCTATCAATCCTACAACAAAGATGTCGTTGAAGGGCATGTAAATCAATATGGAATTGTTTATTCCCAAATAGGCATCGTTGATCTGGCCTGGAGCATCACCAAAAAGCACAACCTGCGGTGGGAACTTCAGGGGTTATGGACAAAACAGGACAAAGGGAACTGGGTTGCCGGATTGGTAGAATTCACCATCTCTCCCGCCTGGTTCTTTTCGGTGTTGGATCAGTATAATTTTGGAAACAGCGACCCCGCCCAGCGGTTGAATTATTACTTAGTCAGCGCAGGGTATACCAACCATACGTCACGGATAGCCCTTTCCTGGGGTAAGCAACGTGAAGGTATCATTTGTGTAGGTGGCGTTTGCCGGTATGTTCCTGCAACCAATGGTGTTACCCTGACGGTGACCAGCAGTTTCTAATTAACAATCAACTATTGACTTATGAAAAGGATTTTTCAAATATCACTTATATTGTTTCTCGCAGGTTCATTGCTGCCATCCTGTACCAAGGTCAGTGAACCTTATTATACTGTTCAAGCTGTTGCCATTGATACCAATACACGAACTGTTCTCCTTGAGGATTACACAGGCCATACCTGTGTAAACTGCGCCCCTGCTGCAAAATCAGCAAACGCCCTGCAGGAGCTGTACAAAGGGCAGGTATATGTGATTGCAGTGCATGCCGGCAGCTTTGCCAAACCCGATCTGACCCATTATGTTCCTTATCTCACAGCCGATTACAGATGTGCGACCGGAAATGAATGGTATGGCTATAGTGGCTTTAACATTGATCAGAACCCAAAAGGCATGGTAAACAGAACACCCTATAAAAGTAAAATCTCATTCGTGCCTTCCGAATGGAGCAATGCCATCGAAACGGCGCTGAAATTACCCAAAGCGGCCATCATGTCGATGAACAATACCTTCGATACGCAGAATAAAACTCTTGCCACACGGGTCGATACAAAGTTTCTCATCGGGTTCTCAGTTCCGGTGAACCTGTGTGTTTGCATCCTGGAAGACAGCATTTATGGCGGCCAGGAGAATAAGGTAGCCGGCGACTCGATCCCCATCATCAAAAACTTCAGGTTTATGCATATTTTAAGAGGATCCATCAACGGAACTTTTGGTGAGGAGATCGCAAACAGCCCCGGTATCAATACGGCTGCCACGAAAAATTATTCATTCGATTTCAGCGATAAAACCTGGATCCCAAACCATTGCAGCCTGATAGCTTTCATCATGGATGCCAATACCAAAGAGGTTCTTCATGTGATTAAAGCCCCGGTTATCAAGCTTTAAATCACAGGAATCCGAAATAAATTTTTACTCCAAGGAATCTTCTTACCTGGAGCAACCACCGGAAAAGATGGACCGAAAGAAGTTCTTGCAATTATTGACCAAAATGCCGGTTTCCGGAATAGCCATGAAGTTGGATGAGTTGAAAAAAATTACGGGATCCTTCCCTGGTACCGGGCTTATGCCGGTACTGTTCCTGGGTCATGGCAGTCCGATGAATGCAATCGACGACAATCAATTCGTGCGGGGATGGAAAATGATCGGAAAATCAATTCCCAAACCGAAGGCGATTTTATGCATCTCAGCACACTGGGAAACAAGCGGAACTTTTGTGACGGCTATGGAGCAGCCACGGACGATACACGACTTTGGCGGGTTTCCGAAGGAGTTGTTCGAAGTTCAGTATCCCGCTCCCGGCAGCCCTGAACTGGCACAGGAAATATTAAAAACAATCACAAAGATAAAAATTGGCCTCGACGAGAAATGGGGACTTGACCATGGCTGTTGGAGTGTGGTGAAACAGTTATTTCCCGCAGCCGATATTCCTGTCATTCAAATGAGTCTTGATTATTCCCAGCCTCCGCAGTACCATTACGATCTGGCAAAAGAACTTGCAACACTGCGTAAGAAGGGTGTTTTGATCATCGGCAGCGGTAATATGGTGCATAACCTCCGCTTGATTGCATGGGAAAAGATTGAAGAACCTGAATATTGGTTTGACTGGGCCATTGAGGCCGATGATAAGATGAAAAAATTTATTTTGTCAGGAGACCATCAGCAACTCATTAATTATAAGTCGCAAGGCAAAGCTTTTGACCTGGCCATCCCTACGCCCGAACATTTTCTCCCGTTGCTTTATGTGCTGGCCTTGCAGGAAGATCAGGAAAACATAACACTATTTAATGAAAAGGCCGTGATGGGTTCATTAACGATGACATCCCTGAAGATAGATTGAGTCGCTATTTCCTGATGATGATTTTACGGCTCACCATTTCGCTGCCTCCTTTTATCCGGAGGAAATAAACACCTTCAGACAAGGTTGTCAGATTGAGTGATTTTGTTAAATGGTCGTTGCAAATGACATTGTTTTCCTGATACACTGCCGTTCCAACCATGTTATAGACCATGATTTCCAGGGCATCGCTGCCGGAAGTATTGAGGGTCAATATAAAGTTGCCGTTTCCCGGGTTAGGCAGTACCGAACAGGAAATTGCATCGGTTTGTTTGCCGGCATGTGTCGGAAAGTCAACAGTGATGTATCCCGGTTGAACCAATGTATCGTAGAAAAATCCGTTTCCTGTAATCAGTTGCACATCATATATTCCTTTGGTATCATACGTGATAACCGGATTTTTTTCAGAGGATGTTGCCGGTGTTCCACCCGGGAAACTCCAATTCCAGATTATGGTATTTCCAGAGGATGTATCGGCAAAACTCACTGTATTTCCGGGGATAACACGGGTGGGAAGGCCTGTAAAACCTGCAACCACGGGCGAAGGAATGGCCCGAACGGTTACATGGCTCTGATAGGGAACCATGTTATAGGCAGTCACAACCAGATGTATGGTGTCGTATGGTATGGTAAGCGCAGGAAAAGCAAGCATGGCCGTGTCATTCACAACAAGGCTGGTTGCAAGCATGGTATCACCCAGTGTGGCAGTTACCCTGGCATTGCTAACACCGCAATAAACGGCGATCAGGGAATCACCGACAAACAACATTGTATCGAAAGCCACATTCATGGGTTGTGGTACTGCCGTTCTCACCATGATGGTCGGATCTCCGAAAATAGTCCAGGTATCCGCCATGTTGGCCCCATCAGAGCCATAGTTGTCGATCATCCGCATACAACCGTTGATTGACAAACCGGCAAATGTCCGTTTGATGTTGTTTGAATCAGATTCGATCAGAATATCGGTCATTGCGTCTTGTCCTTCCATCGGCGAATTCCAGCTTTGGTTGATGGTTGAACCCAGGAAAGCAATGGCACCGGTAGGTTGTCCGCCCTGTGAAGCGCGCATCCAGGCTTCGGCAAAGCATGCGGTTCCACTTGCAAAATCGCCATTTACGCAGGCAACCGACCAGATAAAAGGAAGTTTTCCGGCGTTTGTCAACTGGTTTACATTGCTGTTGCTGAAACCTGAAGTTCCCCAGGATGTTTTACTTCCGTGTCCGGTATAAAGGAGCAGACTGGCTCCATTGTTTAACTCTGTACTGACCATTGCCGGTGTCGGATTTCCGGTTGCATCGTTTCCTCCCTGCGAACCGTCGAACAGTTCCGGATTCGATGTATAGGTATAAGCGAGCAGCTTTGTTTGTTGATTTCTGATGTGTTGATAATCCATTTCATTGTCATCGCCCGGTCCCTGATCGGAACCGATGCCAATAACACTCGTAAACCAGTCATCGGTAAGAAACTGAGGATTTTCTTCGTAATCCAGGGTGCGTTGTACCTGAGTCAGAACCTGAGCCTCTGTTTCAGCAGAAAACCGGCCGACAAATACATCGGCATAATGATCATTGCCAACAATATAACCATAAGCGTTATCGGATGGTCCGCCAAGGCCGCCCCCGGTATTCGTGGGGATTTGCGGAGCGTCGCCAACCAGCAGCACATGGGTCAGTCCTTTAGCAGCGTAGTAGGTGGCGATGTATGATTTGATCATTGCAGCAGTAGTGCCGACAGAGTCTTTATTGATTATTTCAGTATGATAACCTTCTGCCTGTTTCCATGCAACATAAGGCTGCATGGCACTCATGAACGGGCCATAACAAATCACGAGGAGATTCCCGTACTCATTCAACGGGGTGTAGCGCATTGCAGGAAGGTTTGCGAATTGGTGCTGGTATACCGGCAGAAAATCCTGAGAAATACTTTTCTCCTTGATATTGTTCTGGAGTGGGTTGATGCCGTTTTCAGTGCTTTTATAAAGCTCAATGGTCATGTCGTAATAAACGCGCAGGATTTTAGAAACCGGATTATACTGGAACGGATAGGCGATAAGGGTCTGTCCGCGAACATCGCGGATTATATAAGGGTCACGGGTATCGCACAGAGTTCCCGGATAAAATTTATCGGCTGTGTACCATGTCCCGAATTGGAAAGGAACACCTGATGGATCGGTTTCGCGCATGATCACCCCTTTGGATGGTGCAATTAGCAAATCCGGATAGTCTCTGTAATTAGAAGAAACAATGCGAAAACTCATGCCGGCCTGATCAGGGATCACAAGAGATACGGTCATCTTTGGCAAATCAGGCGCTCCGGCCTCGAGAATGGGCGTCGATTTGTTTACATCAACGGTAAACGCAGTTCCGTTCGGGGTTTGAACTTCGCGAAGGTTAAATCCTTCAAGGGTGAAGTGAACAATCGAACGATCAATGGTCGACGAAACCATCATAGTTTTAGCCGGGGCAGGAACCGGAGAACTGATCTCAATCCAGTTGTTGCCCATTGTATAGAAAGACAAGGCTAAAATGAAAACTGAAAGATAAATTTTGCGCATGAGGGTCGGATTTATAAGTAATCAATTGCTAATTACCTAACAAACTTACGGATAAATTTCAAACCTGCAAATAAAGTAGAAAAATATTCTGTCAGCGCGGGAAGTCGGATGGATCATAAAAAGGATTCATGTAGTCGAAATTGTTGTGGTAACACAATAATATTCAAGCTATTGTTGCAAGGTCATCGCAAAAACACAGAGGAGTTCAGCAGAAATAAAACAAGGGATCAATCCAGCTTGATTTGTCCAAGGTGAATTTTTTTAATATTATATACCGGGTACCAGGTGGCAAGGAAACCGATAGACATGACCGTGATAAAAACCACAACAAAATCGGCTACCTGCATATAAACAGGATAGGCGTTTACTACGAAGCTGCTGTTTTCACCACCGAGGCGGATCAGCCCGAACCGGATTTGCAGCCAGCAAATGACGGCACCCAGGGCAAGACCGAGAATAGCGCCAATCATCGAAATCAACATTCCTTCCATGAGGAAAATTCGGCGGATCAGCTTCTGGCCGGCGCCCATACTTTGTAATACCGCGATATCTTTTTTCTTATCCAGGATCAGCATGGAGAGTGTTCCGATAACATTGAATGTTGCTATGATCAGGATGAGGGTGAGGATCATAAAAATATAGTTTTTTTCTGAAACCATGATCTTGTAAAGAATTTCCTGCTGCTGATAACGGTTTTTCACGATAAAATTCTTACCAAGCAACTGTTCAACCTGAGACTGGATAGTTTTTTGATCGACATCTTTGGCCAACCCTATTTCCAGAGCGGTTCGTTCATTTTCATAGGCAAGAAGTTTCTTCACAAAGCGCAAAGGCAGGATGGCATATTTGACGTCATATTCATACTGAATCTGAAAAAAGCCGGAGGGAAAAATAACTTCAGTGTTGAAAGCATTTTCAAGCCCGCCTGAAAAAGAGGCATCACGGCGGGGAACATACACCGATATTGGATTGAGGTAATCCTGCAGATTGGCATTCAGCGTACTAGCCAGACCATATCCAAGTACGGTAAAGTCTTTGTCGCCTTCCTGGAGGGTAAAGTTTCCCTCAACCATCATGGTGTCCAATCCGCTCATTCCGGTGTAGGCCTCACTCACCCCTTTGATGGTAACGATGCATTGATTGTCTTTGTATTTCATTAAAGCATCCTCTTCGATCACCTCGGTGATGTTAAGGATCCCGGGGATTTTCTTCATGCGGTCAACGGGGATACTGGTTATGTTAAAGGTTTTCCCATGATTGGCCGTTATCTGGATGCTGGGATTAAAAGAGCTGAAGAGGGAAACGACAAGACGGTCAAAGCCATTGAACACCGAAAGCACGATGATCAGCGCCATGGCCCCGATAGCCACACCAACCACTGATATCCCTGAGATGATGTTGATGATGTTGTGTGATTTCTTTGAAACCAGGTAACGACGGGCTATGTAAAATGGGAAATTCAAAGAGTTACGATTTACGATTTTACCATTCTGACGTTTAGTCTGTTCACATTGCCGCTACTTTGCTGACTTATTACTTCCAGGCCTTCACAATCAGCCCGGTGCCTGTTTGATGATGCATTCTGGTATCAAGCCAGTTACAGAAAAATGCGACAGGGTAGGAGAAAAGGTAATAGAACGGAAGGATAAGGAAAAATAGTTTTGTTTTGTTAAGCAGGAGGATGGGATACTTCATCGAAATACGCCATGCAATTTTACCCGGAATGCCATAGGTAAAACGGGCTTCAGTCTTAAGAAATCCGGCACGTTTCAATTTTTCCTGGATGTCAAGGATGTTATATCCGTCGCGAACATGTTCATCAATAAACGATTCTCCCTCGTCGTGATCATGCACATCTGATCCACCCTGGTCGGACGGGGTTGAAATGAGCAGCATTCCCTGTTGCGTAAGTGAATCATAGAAGTTTCTGAATACGGCCTCGTCATCGGCAATGTGTTCCATTACGTCCACAGAAAGGATAAGGTCAAATTTGTCGGGCATGGAAAATTGCGTGAGATCGGCAATGTCAAAATTGACATTTTTCCGTTTGATCCGGGCGAAAAATGCACTGCAGTCTGCAATCTGTTCATCTTTTACATCCACAGCATCGACGAACCAAAAGGGACTTAGTCCCGAAAGGAAATAGCTGTATTGTCCGAATCCTGAACCTGCGTCAAGGATATAGCGTGTTGTGGTTCGAAATGGTTGATCCACAGTTTGATGAGTGCTTCCTGCCGCATTATCAGTCAATGTGCCTGTTTGCCTGATGTTTCTGGCCCATTGCCGGATTTCCTTCTTCACATGCCACGCCCGTAAAAGCAACAGGTCGAGAAGTTTATAAAACAAAACCCGTAAAAATGGGGTTTTATTAAATATGGTGCCCAGCGATTTTTTTATAGGATCGTACTGCATAGATAAAAACTACTTTAGTAACTGATCAATATTCTCAATATAATCCAGCGAATCGTCCAGGAAAAATTGAAGGTCGGGCATTACCCTCAACTGATTGTGTACCTTTAGTACCAGATGATGTCGGATCTCCCGCCCATGATGACGGATTTTGTCGAGTAAAATCTGTTTATCGGTCGTGATGAACAAACTCAGATATACTTTTGCAAGAGCAAGATCTTTGGTTACCTGAACCTTGGTAACCGTTATCAGGGCTCCATCGAAGAGATTCCGGCTTTCCTGCTGGAAAATAGTGCCTAAATCTTTTTGTATCAGGCGTGAAATTTTTTGTTGGCGGGTCGATTCCATTGTGCAAAGGTATCAAAAAACGTGTAAACAGATGAACAGTCGGACTGGTTAATTAGTGAAAAGGCGAACAATGATAATTAAAAATTACGAGAATACAGAAACTGTCAAACACATATTACTTTTTACATTCCTGCAATCCATCCTGTAAGCGATCCACGTATAAGTTTAAGTATTTCTTGCATAGTGAAAAATTTAACAATACTTTTGCCCGCTTTTAACTGGGGTTATTAATGAAACACACAGAAACATGAAACTACACAGGTACGCTAAAATGCTTGCTATACTGCTGATAGCCACAAATCTTCCTTTTCTCGCACATGCAGCCGGAGAGGCCGGCAATACCCTTGCTTCGGCGGTGATTGATGATCAGCAATACAACCGTGCCATTCACATCATGGCCATGCTGCTTATCGGTTTTGGATTTTTAATGGTTTTTGTCAGGAAGTATGGCCGGTCGGCCCTGACAGCCACTTTTTTATTAGTCAGTACTTCGCTCCCCTTGTATATGCTCATCAACCGGGTTGGATTGGGTGATAGTGAAAGCGAGATCAGAAGGCTGATCCTGGCCGAATTCGGTGCTGCCAGCTTACTCATTGCAGCGGGTGCTGTGCTTGGCCGGTTAAAAATGCAACAGTACGTTTTACTCGGATTGCTCTTTGTTCCTTTTTATGTATTGAACGAATGGATTGTTCTTAACGGAGGCCTGGGGCTTATCAAGGCAGGTTCAGTGGTTGATACGGGAGGCTCGATTGTAATTCATGCATTTGGCGCCATTTTCGGGCTGGGTGTCGCTTTGACAATGACCACAAAACAGGAGTTCGAAAAGACCATTGAGACAGACTCAACCAGCGACCGGTATTCCATGCTGGGAAGTATGATGCTGTGGATTTTCTGGCCAAGTTTCTGCGCTGCGCTGGTGCCGCCTGCACTGATGCCCCATACGGTGGTCAATGTGATCCTGGCGCTTTGCGGTTCTACACTCACAACCTATCTCGTTTCTGTTTCCATCCGCAAGAAAATCAGCATTGCCGACATCGCAAATGCTGCTCTGGCCGGCGGTGTTGCTATTGGATCCACCTGTGCCGACGCCAGCCACACGATGGCTGTAATTATTGGGATCATGGCCGGGGGGCTCTCCACCTTCGGGTTTGCTGTGATCCAGTCGAAACAGCAAAAACTTATGAAGATCATCGATACCTGCGGCGTAACCAATCTTCACGGCCTTCCCGGTTTAATGGGCGGTCTCGTAGCGTTACCGGTCATAAAGGGACTTCACATGGAAAGTCAGCTCATGGGAATCCTGATTACCATTTTGGTTGCTTTTCTCACAGGGATGATTACGGGGAAAGTGTTGCCATTGCTTGGTCGCAAATTAGAAGCGTACGATGATGCCGACGAATTTATCGATACTGAAGAGTAGTGCTGGTTGCAGCATGTCAATTTTTATATGACGTAATTGAGACACTAAAAACAGTATGCCGGACACTAAGAAAAACAAACTTAAGCCTTGGGAAATAGCAGGTTGGGTTATTCCTGCCAGGAAAAATGGTGAATTTGTTGCAACTATGAAATAGTTTTAGATTTGTATAAGAGAGACATTTAAAGAGTTTTTTCTGTTGAATGATTGTTGGCAGGACAAAAGTGATAAATAAGTCAAATATGTGTTAATTTTACCTGGGATTCCAAATTAAGGATTCCTTCGATGAAATATTTGATTCTATCCGGATTTTTCAGTTTTATCTCCGTATTGGGTTTTTCACAAACCGATACAGAATTTTGGTTTGTTGCCCCGGAAGTGGCATACGCACATGGCGACCGACCAATTTATTTGCGTTTAACAGCCTTCGATGAGAATGCGAGTATAGTCGTTTCACAACCTGCAAATTCTGCATTTGCACCTATCAATATTACCATTCCGGCATTTGGTACGGTTTCCGTTGATCTTACTCCGTACATAGACATAGTTGAAAATAAACCTCCCGACCAGATAAATCCTTACGGACTTCATATTCAATCATCAAAACCAATAACCGCATATTATGAGGAGGCAAACGACTGGAATTCGGATATCTTTACACTAAAGGGGATAAATTCATTAGGTACATCATTTTATATCCCTTCACAAAACACCTTTCCAAATGATTCAAGGTTTGATGCGTATAACTCATTTGATATCGTGGCTACGGAGGACAACACCCAGATATTGATTACGCCAAGCAATGATATTGTCGGACATCTGATGGGAATTACTTTCACAATTGTTTTAAACAAAGGACAAACCTATTGTGCTCAGGCGACAAGTCAAAACCCTGAAAATCATCTGATGGGCTCAAGAGTGGTCTCAAATAAACCGATAGCCATTACTTTTAAAGATGACTCGGTAAATGTATTGGGTGGGGCAGATTTGAATGGCGACCAAATAGTTCCGGAAAATATTATAGGAAAGGAATACATCATCGTAAGGGGTTATCTGACGACCAGTGTGGATGATCAGGTATATGTGCTTAGTGCGGGTGATAATAACTCGGTGTTTTTAAATGGGAATTCAATAGCAGTAGCGACCCTTAATCGAGGTGGAATGTATTCTTTTTCAATTTCCACTTCTAATCCGGTTGCTTATCTTGTATCCGATAAACCTGTCTATGTTCAACATCTAACGGGTTTCGGACCAGAGAGTGCAAGTGCCCTGCTTCCTACCATTGAATGTACAGGGTCATCGCGAGTAGCATTCACACGATCATCATCTGATAATTTCACATTAACTATCGTGACTGAAGATGGGTCCCAGGGAAATTTTAATATTGATGGAAATACAACATTGGTTAACGCCACTCAGTTCCAACCAGTACCTGGAACCTTGAATCCTCAGCGGGTTTATGCTAGGGTTGTGTTATCAGCGGCAGACCTACCCATAGGGCCACATGTTATAACCAATTCCTCAAATATTTTTCAGATGGGTATTATTAATGCTTCACCTGGAAATATCGGTTGTCGGTATGGGTACTTTTCCGATTATGCAAGGTTAAATCTCGGAACAGATGAGACAATTTGTGCCGGTGAATCTAAATTATTGGATGCCGGCAATGGATGGAATTCCTACATATGGAGTACCGGGGCAACCACACAAACAATCACAGTTACAACTACAGGAAGTTACTGGGTCACAGTGAGTAATCCTATTTGCTCAATCAGTGATACCATTCAGGTAACCTCAATCCCTATACCACAGATAACCAATAATCCGTTGAATAAAAATATCTGCAATGGAGCATCCACGATGATTTCCCTTTTTTCAAATCAACCAGCAACCACATTTTCATGGATCGCATCGGGATCAACTTCTTTGATATCAGGGTATTCATCTGATTCAGGCCAAATTATTAATCAAATCCTAACCAATGCTGGTTCAAGCACTGAAACAGTCACCTACACGGTTACCCCATACATCGGAAATTGTGCCGGAACCCCTGTTGATTTCATTGTTTCGGTTATGGACAGTTCAATTTATACCCATGATACCGTTGTTTGTACCGGAGACTTGATTCATTTAAACAGCAAGTCTGCATTGTCTTACAATTGGTTCCCGTCCAACGGATTAAGCAATACTGCAATACAAAATCCCACTTTGGTAGCCGGCATTTCCCGAAAGTATTATTTACAGACAACAGAAATTACAAATAATCTTGTTGATAACGGAGACTTTGAACAAGGAAACATTGGTTTTTTAAGCAGTTATGGATATTCTTCCAATTTGGTGCCTGAAGGATTGTATTACATTACAACAAACCCTCAATTCACACACCCGGGTTTTTCACCTTGTTCTGATCATACTTCCGGTCTCGGGAATATGATGGTTATTAACGGAGCAACCACACCAAATCTTTCTGTTTGGTCCACCAACATCGCAGTGTTACCCAACACAGATTATGCTTTTTCTGCATGGGCTACAAATGTGTCTTCATCAACTTCAGTATTGGCTCTTTTGCAGTTTAGTATTAATAATTCACCGATAGGGTCAGTATTTTCTCCACTACCCAACCAATGCACATGGAGTCAATTTTATATTATTTGGAATTCAGGGAGCAATACCACTGCAAATATTAATTTGCTGAACCAAAATACGATAGGCGGAGGTAATGATTTTGCTTTAGATGATATTTCTTTTGGAGAAATTATTTCATGTGTTGACAGTATAAACATAGATGTTTTACCCTGTGCCCCGATTGTTTTTTTTACCCCCTGCTTTGATACAATAACTTCTACAGGAGCTAAACCCTTCAAAATCAAAGGAGGTTTGCCTTCCGGAGGGGTCTATTCCGGGGCTGGCGTAAACACATTGACAAACATGTTCGACCCCATGGTTGCCGGATCAGGTCAGAAAGTGATTACTTATACCTATACGAACGCTGCCATGCAAACTGCAAGCGCCACCCGATCGATTATGGTATGGCCAACATCATCTTTTTCTTGCGGGAACAATTTATCGGATATCCGGGATAATAAAATCTACCCAACAATTCAGATTGGAACGCAATGCTGGCTTGCTTCTAATTTGAATTATGGAGTTCTGATCCCGTTTAAGCAAAGTCAATTGGATAATTGCACGGTGGAGAAGTACTGCTACAATGATATTCCTGGCAATTGTGCTATCAGTGGTGGATATTACCAGTGGGATGAAATGATGCAATATGAAAATATTACTGAAAAACAGGGGATATGTCCACCTGAATGGCACATTCCATCTGAAAACAACTGGAATCAACTTGTAAATTTTTACCAAGGTGAAGCACTTGCGGGCAGGTATTTGAAGGATTCCGGAAGTCTGGGTTTCAACGCCATACTCTTGGGAAATTTGTATTTAAACAACACTTGGAGTTTCACCGGATTTGCAACTTTTTTTTGGACTTCGACGACATTTGGCACTGATAGATCATTAGCACATGGGTTGAATGACCCCGACCCAAGTATATCCTACTATCCATCTTTAAGGGCGAATGCTTTTTTCATTCGATGCATTCACGATTAACGGAGTCGGATTTGCCTTTTAAATGAACATACTGTATACAGGAGCAGCCTTTTTTTTATGGCCGGTTAATGACCATTAACATGGCACTGCCTTTTGATATACGATGGGTAAAGGTTCAATCTTCCTGACCTGCGCATCTAATCATC
>CAIYES010000165.1 GCA_903925275.1 uncultured Bacteroidales bacterium | reverse complement strand
CATGCCTTTGCTGGAGAAACGACCTGCGGGAATACCACCGTTCATACCTAAGGGGGAAGAATTCATAACCTTCACCCTGCCATTCACCAGGGATATAGATATCCGTGGTGATGTCTGGATTTCCCCGGTAAACCAGGAGATGCTGGAAAAGTACCTGGAGTGGTATTTCAAGCAGCTTTTTTTCAATTACATGAATGACAAGGTTCGCTATTGTGGCTCATTCAAGAAAGCAATCCTTCAGTTCTGTGCGGATTATGAATTCGCCATGAACCATATCAACTATGAGATGCTCAAGAAGGATTATTACCGCAAACGGAAGAGAAAAAAAGATGAAAAAAGTTTGCCACTTTCTGTCCCCGGATTGTCCCCTGGATTTTATGGCATTTATGTCTCATTAAACTGACATGGGAAATATTCTTCGACATACCGGTATCAACATTGGCGGGTTAAATCCGGTAAGCTGGATTTATCGGGAAGACGTTGCAATCTTTTCCGCCAGTGATTCATCACTCTATTGTTTGATAGTTCCCAAACCAGGCAAGTCCTGGAATGCCTTATATGGCACCCCGGAGACGATCCAGCTTGAATCAGAGCAGCAGGACACTCCGGGCGGAATGAAGTACCTTTATAAAATAAAGGTGCTCGTTCCCAAAGACCGGATTACTGTAGAAGCCGAACTCTTCCGGATGACCGGTCGTAAACTGATCCTTAAAGTCGGCGACAAAAACGGCACGATCCGTATTTTTGGAACAATGGACATTCCAATGAAAGTGACAAGCAAGCTACTGAAACCCGCTGCCATGGAAACATTCAACGGTTACGAACTGCTTTTTTCAGGCGAGTTCTCCAGGCCTGCCGGGTTCCTGCAACCACCAACCGGTATCATCATCGGTGATGATAACCAGGATTGATCCCCGTTTCTTTTCAGTCCTTTATTTGCCCGTCACACCATTATAATATTGTACCCTCATAAAAGGGTACAATGAATCCCATCTTAGCAGAAATCTTCTCCGGCGCTTGGTTGATCTCAAATGAAAGATCAGCCGCTTATGCTTCGATATTGCTTTCTCTTATCAAAGGAGAAAACTTTAGCGAAGGTGATTCTGCCATTGCCCGCGAGAGAAACCGCTCGTATGTGACCAGCGGCTCAGGGGATCAAAAACAGAGATTCGGATTTACCGATACCAACATCCCAGAAGGGTCTGTTGCCGTCATTCCAATCCGCTCGGAAATCCTCAAATATGATCAGCCCTGCGGACCCAGAGGGTCGCAGTCGATTCTGACCGATGTAAAATCGGCAGATCAGAACCCAAACATTAAAAGCATTCTCCTGGTTGTGGACAGTCCCGGTGGACAGGTCACCGGAACCGATCTTTTGGCTGACGCCATCAGTAATTCCACAACCCCGGTGGTTGCATACATCGAAGGAATGGCAGCAAGCGCCGCTTACTGGATCATATCCGGGGCATCAAAGATCATCGCAAGCTCTGACCTTGATCGCATCGGTTCCATTGGAACGATGCTTATG
>CAIYES010000164.1 GCA_903925275.1 uncultured Bacteroidales bacterium | reverse complement strand
TTGTACGATAGTTCCTGCAGATAAGCCAGGGTGGGGTCATCGATGCAATCGGGCCGGGTGCCAATTACCAGACCGACTACATTCGGGAAATCAAGCGCATTTTCGTATAACGCCTTCAATTTGTCCAGTGCTGCATAGGTATTGCTGTATGGCTGAAAATATACCAGGTATTTCGAGGCTTTGCGGTATCGGACCAGATGAAATTCTATGCCTTTGGCAATCTGGGTATGCAGCGGTTCTGCCGGGTTGCAATAGGAAGGGTTAAACGCGTCGTTGTTGCAATACGTGCAGCCGCCAACGCCCTTAGTGCCATCGCGGTTCGGACAGGTGAATCCTGCATGCACCACGACCTTCTGCATCCGTCCGCCAAATGCTTTCCGGATATGTTCTGTATAGGAATTAAAACGCCGTGGATGGCCCCATGGAAATCGTTCGGTATTCAACATTCGTTATTTGTCATACGAAAAATTCCGCAGTGCCACCAGCCAAAAATATTCAGGAAATGAAGGTCCTTTAGCTGGTGGTCGCCCGCTCTAAACGTTTGAGGATCGAGAAAATAAATATTGCAGATAAAACAGTCAGGGCTACCAGCAGCATAAAGAATTGCCATAGCTGCCATTTATCCCAGAAAGGTCCGATAAAACCAGCCAGCATGTTGCCAATAGCAGTAGAACAAAACCAGCCTCCCTGTGCCAATCCCTTGAATTGAGGAGGGGCAACCTTCGACACAAACGAGATACCAATAGGGCTAAGGAATAATTCAGCGATGGTCAGTGTAAAATATGTACCGATTAACCAGTATGGTGAACGTAGCGTGTCGGAAACGCCCCCTTTTACAGCCAGTTCAGCCGGGCTCATCAGCCCTTGTGAAGCAACAACCATGATCAGGAAACCAACGGCCGTGATCAACATCCCGATCCCGATTTTCTTTGGTGATGAAGGTTCCTTCCCATTTTTACTCAGATAAGCAAAGTAACCGATAATTACTGGGGTAATAAATACGATAAAAATCGGGTTGAATTGCTGAAAAATTTCTGGCGAAATTTTATTTCCTTCAGGCTGAAGCATGCGAATCGTGAAAAAAGCAACAATGATCGAACCTATCGCCATCAATGCCCCTGCTATTTTTGTTTTACCCGAATTGGCTTTGCCAAACAGAAGGACCAAACCCAAAATGCCGATCAACAATGGCAAGAAGGTCGACAGGTTGAAGATAATTGCCGATCCCTGCGATACAGACGACACAGTATAATCCCTGGCGAAAATTGTCAAAGTGAAACCATTCTGGTGAAAGGCCATCCAGAAAAAGGCGACAACGAAGAAAACCAACCCAAGTGCAATGAGACGGTCTTTGGTCTGGCTTGCCGTTAGTTCGATCAGGTTGGCAGATTTTGCTGCTTTTTGCTGTTTGTGGGTTACATCAGCAGTTTTGTAATATTTTCTGAATCCAATAAAAATAAGCAAAGAAGCGATCATACTCAAGGCAGCTACGGCGAAGCCGGCGTTGTAAGCCTGACTGATACTTGCAATGTACTGATTACAAAAATCGGTTAGGTCGGTAATTCGGCCGCCTGCCTGTGTATGTGCCAATTGCTCAAGTTGGGTCGTGTTCTCAAGCGTTTTGTTTAAAAATTTATGTGCCAGACTTGGAATGGCAGAATCATAGGTAAAACCATTGCGGGAAAGGATCCAGTTCCGCATTCCGCCTGCAGCGCTAGGAGCAAAAAATGCACCGATATTGATTCCCATATAAAACAGATTGAAGGCAGAATCCCGGAGTTTGCTATACTTTGCATCATCGTACATGTTCCCTACAAGGACTTGTAAATTTCCTTTAAATAAACCGGTTCCCATTGAAATGACGGCAAGAGCAAAGTAGATGAAATACTCGCTGGTGCCCGGCATCGCTAAGAGGGCATATCCCAAAAACATTACAATTATTCCGATCATGATCGTTTTTCCATAACCCAGAACATTGTCGGCAAGCAACCCGCCCACAAGGGGAAGAAAATAAATCCCAAACAGGAAAATACCATACACATGGCCTGCCTGAGTGGTCGTCCAGCCAAATTTCGATTGGAGATACAATAAGAAAATGGCCAGCATGGTATAGTAACCGAACCGTTCGCCCATATTGGCGAAAAATGCGACATAAAGCCCTTTTGGATGTCCTTTAAACATAAGTTATAAGTTTTGGTGAATAATCATTGGATTATCGGGAATGTATATTGCAAAAATAGTCAAATTTGCATACCATGCAAGCCATCATGATCAAATACAGTTTTTTACATTTTTTTGTCCTCCTGTAATATTTTATCTGAATCTTCGTCTCATTCGCCATATGAACCTCCAGGAATTTCAAAATAAAGTATATCCATTGAAAAACAAGCTCTTCCGCTTTGCCAAACGGTTTCTTGACCATACCGAAGAATCGGAAGATGTTGTGCAGGAGGTATTTATAAAACTTTGGAACCGCCGTGATAAACTCGATGAATACCGCAGTGTGGAAGCACTGGCCATGATCACGACTAAAAACTTATGCCTCGATAAAATAAAAGCCAAACGCTACCCCGTTGAAAATATGGAAAATCACCGTCTGTTCCTCGAAAATATACCGGGAGAAACCAGCGCGGATTATTCTGATCTGATCCATGGGATTCACCAGGCAATGAAAACACTTCCTGAACAACAACAAATCATCGTTCATCTGAGGGATATTGAAGGGTATGAATTTAACGAGATCGCTGAAATTGTTGATATGAACGAAAACGCCATTCGTGTTGCACTGTCACGTGCCAGGAAACGGATCCGTGAACTGCTGACAAATACAAAAGTATATGAATACCAAAGAAATTGAAGTTTTGCTTGAAAAGTTTTACGAGGGCAACACCAGCCTCCGTGAAGAAAAACTCCTCCGGGATTTTTTCAGAGGGCAGAAGATCCCTGCGCACCTTAAGTCGCACAAGCCATTGTTTGTTTTCTTTGCTGATGAACAGCAGCAGGAGATCAATGATGAGAATTTCGATGTAACGTTGACCCGGCATTTTTCCGAAAAACCTGTTGAAAAGCAAGTTGTGCCAATGATCCCTAAACGAAACAGGTTCCTGTTCATCACAGGTATCGCCGCAACCATCCTTTTGCTGATCAGCTTTTTATATACTTTTCAGCATGATGTTTTTAAAACTGAAAAGTCACGCAATAATAATTATAACACGGAACTTGCATACACTGAGGCAAGCGAAGCACTGCTCCTGGTCTCATCAAACCTGAATACCGGTTTAAAAGAGGTATCCCGCCTTCAAATGGTCGATAAGGCAATGAAAAATATGCAACTTTTCAATAAATTCTATCAATATCAACCCATATTTATAAACCCGGACGAATTTCAAAATCAGTCCAAAAAATCAAAATAGCCATGAAAAAGATGATGTTAAGTTTAGTTTGTATGGTATTCCTGACGGTACCACTGCTCTTGAATGCCCAAAGTCCAATCGATAAAGTGTTTGACAAATATGCCAGTCAGGATGGCTTTACCAGCGTAAATATCTCGAAAGAACTATTCCAGATGCTCATGCAGATGGGCAAGGGCGATTCGAAAGATACGAACATGGTGGAGATGAAAAAAATGATGGAGCAACTCTCAGGACTGAAGGTGCTGACCTTTTCATTCGATTCCACGAATGTTGTGAAAGCGGTTTCAGTTTACAACGAATTCGCCGGCGTATTTCCAGCCAGTACTTACAAGGAATTAATGACCGTGAACGAAGGTAGGCAAAATATCAAATTTATGACCAAACAGGATGCCAGCGGCAAAATCAATGAAATGGTGATGCTCATGAAGGATAAAACCGAAGTGGCCGTGCTAAGTCTTACCGGCAACATTGACCTGTCAACTGTTTCCAAACTGTCGAAAGGAATGAATATCCATGGATTGGAAGGTTTGGGAAAAATGAAGAATCCGCATAATAAATAGTTTTTAGGGTATTGGCCAAAGGCTGGATCGCAGAAACTGTTTTTTGAAGATGAATTTTTTTGAGGTGAGGCTGCTGAATATCGGCAGCCTCACTTTATAACCGGAGCATCAACTGCCCGGTAAGTTCCCCGCGAACATTGCCTTCTGTGAGGTCAAGCCCGCTGCCAACCTCATTCCGGTCAGTATAATAAGTTAATCCGCCCCTCACCCAGATATCAACCTTTCTGCCGGCACTGAATTTCATTACCACACAAGTTCTCATTCCCTTTCCCTGGCAGGCAGGAACGGAATATGCATACAACACCTCCGGCTCATAGGTATAAATCCTTGTTTCGTATTCCGGAGCATCAAACAAGGCAAACCTGACAGTGACAGTCGAAAGCCATTTTTTATAGTTAAATGTTATATCCTGGCAAATAAAATATCCAACAGCACAATTCGCTGATGGCTCCGATGCTTCCTTTACTTCGATCCGGGTTTTAAAAACCAATTTTTCCTCAGGAATCCACACGATGTTGCACCTGTAACTCCTGGTAATATGAGAACTGAGTTTATGCATGATAACATCCGGTTCGGTGGTGCCATTGATCCGGGTATTTTTCTGATAAAACCTGAGCCCTATCGTTACGTTTTTAGCAGCCTGCCATGTCAGCAACGTTCCGAATTCCTGACCATGTGTCGGGGAATCAACCCGGTATTTCAACCATGGAAAGGTAAAGAGATCGGCATAGCCTGATAAATTGAGTTTAGGGTGCAATGCCGCATTGATTGCAACATAAATGCCCTGCTCATTGGCGTTCAGGCCGTTTTGTCCGAATGCATTGGAAAAGAGGTTTTGGTAAGATGGCATATAATTCCGGTATATTGCTGTAAGCGAAACCCGTGAGTCCGGGGTAATTACTGCCCCTGCAACAAAGGCAATCCCGGAGTTCATGCTCCGGCTGATCTCCCCGAACAGATATTGCCTGCGAAATCTTACCTGGTAATCCAGGCCGAAATTGAAGTTTTTATCTCCGACGAAATTGTATTGATTGTAAGGATAAACCCGCGGAGTCACA
Organism: uncultured Bacteroidales bacterium; assembly: GCA_903925275.1. GTDB lineage: Bacteria > Bacteroidota > Bacteroidia > Bacteroidales > FEN-979 > CAIVAT01. Next base: position 57,267 of record CAIYES010000164.1, on the reverse strand, counting down.
CGAGACGAGAAATGAACAAATATTCCCGTTATTCCGATTTTGAAGCCAAGTTGCTGGCTGGGAGCCTTGCTGAAGCTGATATTTCCACCACAAACCAGTTCCTTCAGGACATTCTTTTTTGCTACTTCCAACCCGGTCCGGTGATAACCGGTTGTTATGAATGAACTTATCTCTTCAGCAAAGTTGGAAGCGGAGTCGGTAGGTGAAACTGTAGCATCACGCGGATGGTACGAAATAAACCCGCTAATTTCAAAAGGCTTGATTTTTATCGTGGCAGCCAATCCCCGGAAATAGGATTCTTCGCTCATTCCCAGGCTGGGTTTTATGCCATTGGCCATCGTTATGTTGGTTGAAAAGCCCGGAACTGAACCAAGCGTAAGACCTGAACCCATCGTCAATCCTTGCCCGTATGAGACCCTGAAATTTCCGATCGTCATGTTTTTCAGAATCCCGATGTTGCTTAAGGACAAACAGGCTGCATAAAAATCCATACCTGCAGACTGGGGTCCCCTGAAAAACTGCTCACCCGGATCTTTTTCACCGGCAATGCCGATTTTAATCTTATCAAACCAGGTATAGTTGTAACGGAAATAATATCGTTGCGGACTCCCCTTATAATATGATTCAGGGTTGTTTGCCCGAAGAGAATCATTGGTCAGAAACCCCATGGATTTTGGAAATCCTTGTTCATAGCGCAGCAGGATGTCGTGATGGCCAAACCTGATCAGATTGCCTGGCGTTGGAGTGGGTGAGCGCGACGGGGGTGAAATTGCAATAAAGGGCGCTATTCTCTTTAGAATCAACGAATCAAAACCCTGGATCGACTGAAGTTCATAAAGCGAAAAAATTTCGCCATATGTCGTCATATAATCCAGAAGGGCTTTCCGCTGATTTTGAGAGAGAAATGGAATTGTATTGATTTCCTCTTCGGTCGCTTTGTTGATTTTTACAGGTTTTCTCGCCAGGTCGTCGAGGTCTTCAAAAAGATCGGCATAATCATGATCCAATTCAAGTGTTTCAACAGACTTTTCGATCTGATCGTTAAGTTGATCGACTTGGCCCATAAGTATTACGGGACTAACTGAGAGTGCGGCAAGGACAACCAGCAATTGCTTTATTTTTTTCATGGAATCTTATTTTTCTCTGTTCATGACCTTTTTCGGAGAGCGTTCAGGATCTGTTTTCAAATTGTTTGCAAGTCAGGTTGTCCAGTAGATTGCCGGAACAAAATCAATGGCATCAGAATGAATAAATTATGGATCCGGCAGGGCTGAACCCAAGCGCCTGGTGGTATCCCGAAGCAATGTCGATGGTTAATTTACCGAATTCCAGGCCAAATCCGAAGCTAAACGCCATGGGGTTGACTGATAGTCCGATACGGGCATACATCGGCTTGGCAAAATGATATTCTGCTCCGGCACGAAACAACGGTTTATTTAAAAGGTCTTTTTCAACTTCGATATTTACGATAAAAGCATCGGAAAACAGATATGAAAGACCTGCACACAAGGTTGAAGGCAGCAGTTCCGACGGGTATTCTGTGATTTTTACCGGCACCGGGTTGATCAGGTGAACCCCGATAATCAGGTGCCGGTCGGCATGGTATTGCAATCCGATTTCACACGACACCAGGCTCTTGTTGCCATAGTCATCCATGATATGAATCCGCAGGTAATCCAGTTGAACGCCTGCAGAGAAATGTTTTCCGAATTTCCGTGCATAGCTTAACCCCGCTTTCAGTTCATTGTATTGGTTATTGCCAAGCCGGCTGATGAAAAGGCCGAAGGTTCCTGCTTTCCACGCCACGGCCAATCCGAGTTGTTCGTAAGTCAGATCTGCCAGAAGGAATCGATTTTCGGAGCCCAGGCCGGCGCCGCCTCCCTTTAACCAGGCAGCGCCGGCCTGGTTATTACTCAACGACCAGAGATCGCATTGTGAGACGGAAGTCCCGCCCATGGCCAGTGAGCGGCCTCCCGCCGGAATGCGCTCGCCTGCGGAGTATCCCTTCAATATGGTTAAGAGAAGCAGGATACCACATGACAATGTTGTTTTCATCACGCTGTTTTACTGCTTAATCGGAAATAATCAAAAAAGTAAATCGGTTTTTGGAATTTTTTTTTCCTGATGTATTCATGGGTGGAGGAATGGTTAGACCATCATATTTTTCAGGATTATTGTGTAAGTTTGCTCAAAAAAATGATCCTATGAAAAAAATAGTTCTGGATTTTCTGGCTCAGCTCCAGGAAAATAATACCCGTGAATGGTTCCAATTACATAAAAAGCAGTACGATGAGGCAAAGAAGGAGGTTGAATCATTTGTAAACTCAATAATTCCGGCAATTGCCAAATTCGACGAATCGGTGAAATACATTGAGGCAAAGGATTGCATGTTCCGTATTTTTCGCGATGTGCGGTTTGCCAAGGATAAATCACCCTACAAAACCAACATGGGGGCATGGATCACCCATGCCGGACGAAAAGGTACCGGACCGGGTTATTACATTCATCTTCAGCCGGGAGGTTCTTTTATCTCAGTGGGGGTTTATATGCCGGAACCGGAACAGCTTAAGAAAATCAGGAAGGAAATTTATTATAATGTAAATGAATTTTTGTCAATTCTTAATGATAAAAAGATCAGGAAATACAGCGATGGTTTGCAGGAAATAGAAAAGGTCAAAATGGCGCCTAAGGATTTTCCGAAAGATTTTCAGGAAATCGAACTGTTGAAGCACAAACATTATATACTGACTTTCCCGCTCAGGAATGAAATCGTAGAATCAGATCATTTTTATGATCTTTTGATAATGGCTTTCAGCGTAATGTATCCTTTCAACACATTTCTGAAGCGGGCGCTCGATGAATAAACGGATATTAACTCAGGTGACCGATGATGGTTTTTTGTCCGGTCACTTTCTGATTCAGGGAAATCTCTAATTTCGTGTCAACAGGGAGCAAGAGGTCAACGCGCGATCCGAACTTAATAAAGCCAAGTTCCTCACCCTGATTAACAGGTTCACCAACTTTCGGGTAGCATTTTATCCTGCGGGCCATTGCACCGGCGATCTGCCTGACAAGGATCTTTTTGTGATCAATGGTTTGAATGACCGTTGTGGCCCGTTCATTCTCCAGCGATGCCTTGGGGTTGAACGCTACCATATGTTTGCCCGGATGGTAATAGTAATAAACGATTTCACCTCCAACCGGGAACCAGTTGACATGCACGTTGGTTGCTGACATAAAGATGGAAACCTGGATCCGCTCATCTTTGAAGTATTCCGGTTCAAGTGTGCGTTCAATTACCACGATTTTCCCATCGGCCGGACACAGGATCACTTTGTCCCCACCATTGCAAATGCGTTTTGGTGATCGGAAGAACCTTACGATCATGATAAAAAACCAAAGACAAAGTGCATACATGCAGTAATGAAACCAGGATTGATCAACCAGGATATCGTTTAAAGCCAGCAGAACTGCAGCAACAAATAAAAAAGCGATGATGATGGTCTTGTATCCTTCTCGGTGAATTGTCATGGGTATAAGATAGAATGTCGTAAAAAGAAATACAAAAATACAAAAGGTGCCGAGATTAGCATGGTATCAAAACGATCAAGTATGCCACCATGTCCCGGCAGGATGGTTCCGGAATCCTTAATGTTAAGGCTGCGTTTGAGAAGCGATTCAACAAGGTCACCGTGTGTGCCGAAAAAGAGGACAATACAAGCCAGTGCCAGCGAGTCAATCAGGATTAAATCTTTAACAAGAAAATGGAGGCCAAATGCAGCAGCCAGGGTGACAATCGCTCCGGCAATGGTTCCTTCCCATGTTTTTTTGGGAGAGATGCGTTCAAAAAATTTATGTTTCCCAAATTGTTTGCCATACAGATACGCTGCTGTATCGTCCATCCAGGTAAATCCGAAATAGCTTACCAGGATAACCGGCATACCCCAAAAGTGAAGCACACCGGGTCGATTGAAGAAAATTAACAATGATAACGGCAAAGCAATATACAGAAAGCCAATGGTAGTAGTGGCAATGTTGACCAACGGTTTTGGCTTATTCCGGTAGATTTCAATAACGAATGATAAAAAGATCAGCGGGATCGGCAGTATAAATGGCATAAAGGAAACCCAAAGCTGATCGGAATTATTGTAAGCCGGGAGTAAGCAAATTATAGCAGTGCCTGCAAAAAACAAAGCACCTGCAAAGGTTCCGTAGTATTTTTGCGGGTGACATTCATCACTGCTGATAAGCCCATAGAATTCCCATAGTCCGAGAATGGTTATGACGAGGAAAATGGAGGCAAAGACCCAACCGCTGAAAAAAAGTGCCATGAGCAGGATGAACACCATTGATAAACCGGTAATGGTACGGGTCAGGAAATTACTCATCCGCGGTCATGTTATGTTAAAGGTATTGAGTCATCAATTAAAAAAACATAAAGTTCCTTTGGTCCATGAGCACCCATGACAAGTGTTTTTTCAATATCGGCTGTACGGCTTGGTCCTGTTATCAATGAAACCATTGATGGATAATTATCCCGGTACTTTTTCTTGATGTTTGCCAGGGCTTGTTTCAGATCGGGCACCAATTGTGAAGTATATCCCAGGACCAGATGAATTTCAGGATAAACAGTGATCTTGCGGCCGGGGCTCAAACGCGACGATACCATCACGGTACCAAGCCGGGCAATAAGGGATTCGCATCTGGTAATTCCGATCCTGGCATCTAATATAGCTTCAGTATCAGATTCGTATGGAATTCCACCCAGCTTCAGCAATTGATGGAGTTTTTCATCCTGGCAGAAAAGAACTCCCCAGTCTTTTTCAAGAATGAATGATTTAAGGATACCGGTAAATTCATCTTCGTTTTCACAATAAACAAACTTTCCGGCGATTTTTACCAGGGCTTCAGCAAACGTTACATCAAGAGGTTCTGTAATATCCTGGTAAACGGAAGAATCCTGATCAATAATGGGGTAGGGCGTCTCTGTCTTTTCGATCAGTGCATCCCTTACTTTTTTCAGGATCTTTTCTCTGGAGGTACTCTCTTCCATGTTTTTCCAGGATCAGATTAAGATAACAAAGTTGCTTGTGGTAGTTTTTCTTCCTCTTTGTCCCAAGGACGCTTACCGAATATTTCCTCCAGGTCTTCCCTGAAGATGACTTCCCGCTCTAACAATAAAGTGGCCAGCCGTTCAAGTTTTTCCCGGTTTTCGCCAAGGAGTACTTTAGCCCGTTCATAGGCGCTTTCAACGATTTTACGCACCTCCTGATCAATGGTCTCAGCAGTTTTTTCGCTGTACGGTTTCTGGAATGCGTATTCGTTTTGTCCGCTGGAATCGTAAAAACTGATGTTGCCGATCTCTTTGTTCAATCCAAAATAAACCACCATGGCATAGGCCTGTTTTGAAACCTTTTCGAGGTCGTTCAATGCGCCTGTCGAAACTTTTCCAAAGATGAGTTCTTCTGAGGCACGTCCACCCATGGCAGAAGTAATTTCGTCGAACATCTGCTCATAGGTAGTGATTTGCCGTTCTTCGGGCAGGTACCATGCAGCTCCCAGTGCTTTACCACGCGGGACAATGGTAACCTTCACCAGCGGATGAGCATACTCCAGCAGCCAGCTTGTTGTGGCATGTCCCGATTCATGGTAAGCAATCACCTTTTTTTCATGGACGGAGATGATTTTATTGCGTTTTTCCAACCCGCCGATGATGCGATCAATGGCATCTAGAAAATCTTGTTTCTCAATGATTTGTTTGTTTTTACGAGCAGCGATCAAAGCTGATTCGTTGCAAACATTGGCAATATCGGCGCCTGAAAATCCCGGGGTTTGTTTGGCAAGGAAATCAACATCCAGTCCCGGATCTAATTTCAATGGTTTTAAATGTACTTTGAAAATCGCTTTACGTTCTTCCAGGTCGGGGAGTTCAACATTGATCTGACGATCGAAACGTCCGGCCCGCATCAGGGCACGGTCGAGGATATCGGCACGGTTGGTAGCTGCCAGAATAATGACGCCGGCATTGGTGCCAAAACAATCCATTTCAGTAAGAAGCTGATTCAGCGTGTTTTCACGCTCATCATTGGCACCTGTGATGGCGTTGCGTCCACGTGCCCGTCCGATGGCATCAATTTCATCAATAAAAATAATGCATGGCGCTTTTTCCTTTGCCTGCCTGAAAAGATCACGAACGCGTGATGCTCCGACTCCGACAAACATTTCAACAAAATCGGAACCTGAGATGGAGAAGAAGGGAACTTTGGCTTCGCCTGCCACTGCCTTGGCCAGCAATGTTTTCCCGGTTCCCGGGGGACCGACCAGGAGGGCGCCTTTAGGGATTTTCCCACCAAGGTTGGTATATTTTGACGGATTTTTAAGGAAATCGACGATCTCCATAATTTCTACCTTGGCCTCCTCCAGTCCTGCCACATCATTAAAGGTAATGCTAACGCTGGTATCTTTATCAAAAAGTTGTGCTTTTGATTTTCCGATGTTGAAAATCTGACCTCCGCCGCCACCGCCCTTGCTCATGAAACGCATGATCAGGAACCATGCGCCAATCAGAACGATGATTGGCAGCAGGTACGAAAAAATGTCGCCAAATATATCTTTCCTCGAGTCGGTTGAAGGGGGGTAGGGATATTGTTCCTGAAATTCCATGATCTGAGCGGCAGGAACCGAGTCATGTTTCATTTGCGATACGATTGAATCGCGGGTATCTTTTAACAGACCATAAAAAATATCAACAGAACCGATCTGGTAGAAAAACTCAGGGCCGGATGAAGAGGTAGATCCGAAACTGCGCTTGGTGAATTCTTTATATGCGGTATCCGATTTAAGCTTGTCTTTTTTAATATAAATTTCGGCCTTCTCCTTGTTGATAACCACAAGTTTTTCAATATCCTGTTTCTTCAGCATTTCCTCCAGTTTGTTCCAGGATCTTTCCTGCACCGGGTTAGAATAGTTGAAATATTGGATAGCGATAAAAACAATTGCCAGGATCGCATAGATCCAGTAAAAACTAAATTTGGGTCGTTTGCCCTTTGGAGGTATAAAACTATTTCCTTTTTCTGCCATTCTGTCTGATTCCAAAAAATAAGTATCTCTGTTTATGCGTGTGAGTCAACCTTTGTTAAAGGAGCATCGGCCCATAATTGCTCTATGTTGTAGAATCTTCGCCGTTCTTCCTGAAAAATGTGGGTGACCACGTCGCCATAGTCGATCAAAATCCATTCCGCATTTTCAAAACCCTCTTTATGCCATGGATTTTGGCCGGTTTGTTTTTTTACCTCTTCGATTATATGATCGGCAATGGCCTCTGTTTGTGTACGCGAGCTTCCATGGCAAATAACAAATGCATCACAAACCGCGCCTTTCATTCCTGAAAAATCAAGAATGACAGGGTTTTTTGCCTTTGTGTCCGTCATAGCAGTGACCACCGATTCAATTAAAAGTTCACGAGGTTCTTTTTTCTTTCTTCTTGGCATGAAGGAAGCTTTGTTAAAAATGCAAAAATAATCAAATAACTGACCCTTTTCAGAAGTTAGGTTTAAGGGCATATGTCTTGTAAAACTCTGTGATGTATCCAACAGCTTCCTGAGCAGTATCAACGATTTTGAAAATTTCAAGATCTGTTGCACTGATGTTCTGTTCAGCAAGCACGGTACTGGTGATCCAGTCGATCAGTCCCTGCCAGTAAGCACGTGAAACCAGTACAATCGGGAAGTTCACCAGTTTATGTGTCTGGATCAGGGTGATCGCCTCGGTGAGTTCATCGAGGGTTCCGAATCCGCCCGGCAGGGCGATGAAGCCCATGGAATAACGCATGAACATTGTTTTTCGGACGTAAAAGAAATTAAAATTCAGGAGCTTATTACGGTCGATGAACGGATTGGGACTTTGTTCAAACGGAAGGTTGATGTTTAATCCCACTGATTTTCCTCCTGCAAAATGAGCCCCTTTGTTGGCAGCTTCCATAATTCCTGGACCGCCACCGGTGATAATTCCAAAGCCGGCCTTTGTCATCAGGTATGCAATTTCTTCCGCCAGTTTGTAGTAGGGATGACCTTCCTTGATGCGTGCAGAGCCAAAAATAGATACGCAGGGGCCAATCCGGCTCAGTTTTTCAAACCCCTCAACCATCTCGGATATTACCTTTAAAATTTCCCAGGTGTCATAGCTGATCGTTTCCGACCAGTTTTTGGGTTGTATTGATTCTTTCAATTTTGCTAAATCTTCAGCCTGCATCAATGGTTCTGTTTAAAGGATCAAATGTACGGAAATATCACGTAATTCCGAGGATTTCTTTAAGGTAACGAGCCGTGAAACCTGATGGATGCAGCGCAACCTCCTCCGGTGTGCCTTCGGCAAGGATATGACCGCCACGTTCACCCCCTTCCGGCCCCATGTCGATGATATGGTCTGAAACCTTTATCACTTCCATGTTGTGTTCGATCACTAACACTGTATTCCCCTTTGCAACCAGCTTGTTGAGCACGCAAAGTAGTACCTTTACATCTTCAAAGTGCAATCCGGTGGTTGGTTCGTCGAGGATGTAAAGGGTGTTTCCAGTGTCTGTTTTTGATAGTTCCGTTGCAAGTTTGACACGTTGCGCTTCGCCCCCTGAAAGGGTGGTCGATTGCTGACCCAGGGTGACGTAACCAAGGCCGACCTCGTTAATCGTATTGATTTTATGGACGATAAACGGAATGTTCTCAAAGAAATCCACAGCCTGTTCAATGGTCATATTGAGTACGTCGTTGATGGATTTTCCTTTGTACCGGACTTCCAGGGTTTCACGGTTGTACCGGTGTCCCTGACAGGTTTCGCATGGAACATATACATCGGGCAGAAAATTCATCTCGATCACACGCAACCCAGCCCCTTTGCAGGTTTCACATCGTCCTCCTTTCACATTGAAAGAAAACCGACCGGGTTTATAGCCTCTGATCTTTGATTCCGGCAATTCAGCATAGAGTTTTCTGATGTCGTCGAACATTTTCGTGTAGGTGGCAGGATTGGATCGGGGAGTACGTCCAATGGGCGACTGGTCAATTTCGATGACCTTGTCGATGTTTTTAATTCCTTCGATCGTTTCGTACGGCAACGGTTTTTGTTCCGACCGGAAAAAGTGCTGACTGAGAATCGGATAAAGGGTCTCATTGATAAGCGATGATTTCCCGCTTCCCGAGAGCCCTGTGATGCAGATCAGTTTTCCCAACGGAAGTCTCAGCTCAATGTTTTTTAAGTTATTGCCTGTAGCACCTGTCAGTTTAAGAAATTTGCCATTGCCTTTCCTGCGTTCGGTCGGAATCCTGATTTTTCGCTTTCCGCTCAGATAAAGCCCGGTAAGTTGCTCACTGTTCATGATTTCGGCAGGCGTACCCTGCGCAACGATCCTTCCGCCATGGATCCCGGCTCCCGGCCCGATGTCGATCACATGATCGGCAGCCATGATGGTTTCCTGGTCATGCTCAACCACGATGACAGAGTTTCCGGTATCACGCAGACTTTTCAACGCGTGAATGAGCCTTAGGTTGTCATGCTGGTGGAGGCCTATACTGGGTTCATCCAGGATATACAGCACTCCGACCAATTGTGAACCGATCTGGGTAGCCAATCGGATCCGCTGACTTTCGCCACCCGAAAGGCTTCGTGCTGTGCGGTTCAACGTCAGATAGCCGATACCGACATCGAGCAGGAATTGAATCCGGCTTCTGATTTCCCGGATGATCTCAAAGGCAATGGTCCGTTTTCGTTCATCAAGTTGGTCATTGAGTTGGTCAAACCAGATGGCCAGATTTACAAGGTCGGTATTGGCCAATTCTGATATGTTTTTTCCGCCGAGTTTAAAAAAAAGAGATTCTTTTTTCAATCGCGCACCTCCACATTCCGGACATGGCATTTTATTCATAAAACTACTCACCCACTTCATGATGCCGGCAGGGGCTGCTTCGGCGTGCTGGGAGTTTATGAAACTTACGATCCCTTCAAAATTCAGTGAATAGCTCGATGATACGCCGAGGTATTCATTCTTTACCCTGAAGACTTCATCGGATCCGTTTAAAATTACATTGATGGCATTTTCAGGAATCTCATCAATGGGTGTGGTAATGTTAAATCCGTATTTTTCACCGATGGCTTCTATCTGTTTGAAAATCCAGGAATTTTTATATTCCCCGATTGGAACAATCCCTCCTTTTTTAATACTTTTTGAACGGTCAGGAATGATTTTGTTGATATCAATTTCGGAAATTGTTCCAAGTCCATTGCATTTTGCACAAGCCCCGTAAGGAGAATTGAATGAAAACGAGTTCGGTTCAGGCTCGTTGTAGGAGATTCCTGAAGTAGGGCACATCAGCAGGCGGCTGAAATGGCGGGCGGTATCGGAGTGCCTGTCGAGGATCATCAACACATCCTTCCCATGTCGCAGGGCCAGGTTGACAGAGCCTGCCAGCCTTTTTTTTGATTCCGGATGGATGTTGATCTGGTCGATAACGATTTCAATATCATGGATTTTATACCGGTCAAGTTGCAATCCATGCGAAATTTCCTTAACCTCGCCATCGATGCGAACATTGAGAAAACCTTGCTTGCGGATCTGCTCAAACAGTTCGCGGTAATGCCCTTTACGTCCTTTTACCACTGGTGCCAGCACCAGGATATCTTTCCCGGTGTATTGTATAAGGATCAGTTCGACAATCTGCTGCTCACTGTACCTGACCATCTGCTCTCCGGTAACATATGAGTAAGCATCGGCAGCCCGGGCAAAAAGCAGGCGCATGAAGTCGTAGATTTCGGTGATCGTCCCAACGGTCGATCGGGGGTTCCGGTTGGTTGATTTCTGCTCAATGGAAATGACCGGGCTTAGTCCGTTGATTTTATCCACATCAGGCCTTTCCAGATTGCCGATGAACTGCCTGGCATAAGCTGAAAAGGTTTCCATGTACCGTCGCTGGCCTTCGGCGTAAATAGTGTCGAATGCAAGCGATGACTTGCCACTTCCGCTTAAGCCTGTAAACACAACAAACTTTTTGCGGGGAATGATCAGGTCAATATTTTTCAGGTTGTGAACCCTGGCACCGAATACTTCCAAATTTTCTTCCACGGTAACAGCGAAAATCAGTAACTTTAGTGAACCTCGTTAAATTTCAGTGTATCATGGAAAAACGTTTCGCCTGAAGGAACCTTTTTCATAAGTGTTTCAAAATTCAATGCACCCTCCTTTGGAAACTGGAAGATGTATGTTTTTTTCGATTTGTTAGGCAAACTGTAATTTTTGATCCATGGATTCAATTCACGCAGGATCCTGTAATTGATTGACATTTGTTTGGCAAAAGCAGGCAAATTGACGATGCTGCTGTCAACCACAATAGAACGGCAGTTCAGTTGCGGATAGAAATCCCGTTGACGCAGGTAAAATCCATAACGGACAGGATGGTTGTAAACCTCCTTGATGGCGATGATGCGGAAAACGTAGCGGGAAGGCTCCTCATTGAGGTACAAATCGTAGTAATTACTGACATTTTGATTTTCCAGCGCTCTATCAACACCATCTATTCCCCGGTTATAGGAGGCGGCAACGAGCGTCCAGCTGTTAAAGTCTTTATACGCATCTTTGAAGTAATCACAGGCAGCTTGTGTGGCTTTCTCCATGTTATATCTTTCATCAACGTTGTCATTGATTTCAAGTCCGTATTTCATGCCTGTTGCCTTGATAAATTGCCAGTAACCCTCAGCGCCGGCTGGCGATACCACATTAACCAGGTTGCTTTCAGCGAGTGCCAGGAACTTGAAATCGTCAGGGATCCCATTTTTTTTCAGAATGGGTTCAATCACAGGAAACCATCGGTTGGCACGCTTGAACATCATAATTGACGAAGAATGCATAAAGGTGCTTGCCATGATCTCACGATCAAAGGCCTCTCTGACGTAATACAATTCCATTGGAACGACTTCTCCGGCAAAATTAGCTGTTGCCGGAACCTCCGGCGAAAATATCTTCATATGCCGGTTAAAAAGAGCGTTGTATTCGTTGTTCTGGTTTTTCACCTCCACGATAGCATAGATGGAGATAAAACATACCAATAACAAGCAAAGGACGCCTGAGGTATAATATAGTTTTTTTTGCATATTTTTCAATAAGTCAATGATTTACAAAGTCACAAAGCCACGGCGGTATATTTTTAAAAAATCAATCCGCCTGTCCATCCTCACCTGTTTACCAAATCAAAAAGGACTTACAAACCCCTGGAACACAGGAGAAACCTTATCTTTTTCGGAAATCACCGGATCCTTTATTCCCCAGTCAATGTTCAGATCCGGATCATTCAGGTTGATGCTGCCTTCCGAAGCTTTGTTGTAAACGTTGGTACATTTGTAGAAAAAAATGGTATCATCCTCCAGGGTTGCAAAACCATGTGCGAATCCGGCAGGAATCCAATACATCCATTTATTTTTCCCGGTAAGTACGATCGACTCCCATTTGCCATAAGTAGGGGAGCCATTCCGGATATCAACAGCAACATCCAGCACCGAGCCTCGCATTACCCGCACTAATTTTCCCTGGGCAAATGGCGGAGCCTGGAAATGAAGACCGCGAAGGACATTTTTTTTCGACCTCGATTCATTGTCCTGAACGAATGTAAGATCAAGTCCGACTTTGAAGAATTTCTCATGGCTGAACGATTCAAAAAAATAACCGCGCTCATCCTCAAACACATCTGGCTTGATGATCAATAATCCCTCTAAGGGTGTGCGAATGATTTCCATAACTTTTTATTTTTAATGCAAACAATGCAAACAATGCAGACAATGCAGATAATGCAGACAATGCAGACAATGCAGACAATGCAAGCAATGCAGACAATGCAGACATATCAGTTAACTTGAATTGTGAGCCTGCTCAGAGAAGTTAAAAACATATTTAAACCGCGACGTTACGCAAGTATTTTAAATTCAATATTTTATTTTCAACCTCTTCGTGCCTTCGCGGTAAAAAAGTGTTTTCAAAGTAGGCTCAGTTATATATTCTTTATTTTGACTTCATTTTTTCTGCATTCCTTGCATTGCTTGCATTGTCTGCACTGCTTGCATTGTCTGCATTGTCTGCATTGCTTGAATTGTCTGCATTGCTTGCATTGTCTGCATTGCTTGCATTGCTACAGGTGAATGCACTCCCCATAGGCCTGGGCCACCGCCTCCATAATCGCTTCCGACATAGTCGGGTGGGGGTGAACCGATTCGATGATCTCTTTGCCGGTGGTTTCCAATTTCCTTGCCACGACCACTTCGGCGATCAGCTCGGTAACATTGTCGCCAATCATATGGGCGCCAAGCCATTCGCCATATTTTGCATCGAAAACCACTTTGATAAACCCATCACGTGCCCCTGAGGCAGTTGCTTTTCCCGATGCAGTAAACGGAAATTTTCCCACCAGTATTTCATAGCCGGCTTCTCTGGCAGCTTTTTCAGTCATCCCAACCGATGCAATCTCCGGATGCGTGTAAGTACATCCGGGTATATTGCCATAATCAAGTGGTTCAACCTGTTTCCCGGCGATTTTCTCCACACATAAAATACCCTCGTGTGAAGCAACGTGCGCGAGCGCTGGCCCGCGTACAATATCGCCAATGGCATAGTAGCCATCAACGTTGGTCTTATAAAAATCATCAACAACCACTTTTCCGCGTTCAGTTACAATCCCGACATCTTCCAATCCGATCCCTTCGATGTTTGTGGCAATGCCCACTGCCGATAAAACGACATCGCATGCAATGATCTCCTGACCTTTTTTTGTCTGTATGACAACGCTACAACCTTCCCCGCTGGTATCAACCGATTCAACCGAAACGCCTGTCATTACTTTCATGCCGGCCTTTTTGAACGAACGTTCCAACACTTTTGAAACTTCTTCATCCTCCACAGGAACAACATTCGGCAATACTTCAACAAGTGTTACTTTAGTGCCGATTGAGTGATAAAACCATGCAAACTCGGAGCCAATAGCGCCTGAACCGACCACCACCATTGATTTGGGTTGTTCCGGCAGGGTCATGGCCTCACGGTAACCGATGATCTTTTTGCCATCCTGTGGGAGGTTTGTAAGCTCCCGCGAACGTGCACCGGTAGCGATGATGATATGATTTGCCGGATATTCTGTTGTTGTCCCTGAACTATCGGTCACCTCCACTATTTTTCCGGGTTTCACTTTTCCGAAACCCTGGATGTGTTCAACCTTATTTTTCTTTAAAAGGAATTGGATCCCCTTGCTCATCTGGTCGGCAACATCACGGCTGCGCTTGATAATAGCCGGGAAATCGGCTTTGGCTTCCCCAGCCGAAATTCCATATTCAGCGGCATGCTGCAAATATTGAAATACAGAGGCGCTCTTAAGCAATGCCTTTGTTGGAATGCAACCCCAATTCAGGCAAATTCCACCCAATTCAGCACGTTCGACCACGCCGACTTTCATTCCAAGCTGAGCTGCCCTGATTGCAGCAACATATCCTCCCGGACCACTCCCTATCACGATAATATCATAATTCATTTTTTCTGATTTTTGGAATTCGCAAAGATACTAAAATCTCATGGGCTGTAATCCTGCCTTGTACAGTAATGATTATTAATTTCGACTCATTTGAATTTTATGCAACCCTTTTTTCCATTGGCCCATATGACAGGTTGTGACTATTTGGTTAAAAAAAATGCAGGATCATGGAAGAACAAGCCTCAGGTTGTTAAATAACCTGCTGATTTCTAAAAGCATTTACGAATACCAGTGTTTTGATTAAAATATTATTGAATGTGCCATGTTTTCTGTCAGGTATCAATTGATTTATTTTTTATGTTTGTTTAATTTTAGAATATCTGTCATTTTTAAAAAAGTAAACCCAAAAAAAATCAAAGGAGGAGCCTATGCCAAACCGCGGATTTAATACCAAAGCTATTCATGCCGGGAAGTCAGATTTCCAACCTGATTCTATGACGGTACCCATTTATCAATCGGTAGCCTATCCCTATCTCGATGCACAGGAGGCCGCTGCCATTTTCACCGGGGAAAAGCCCGGATTTACTTATGGCCGATGGGATAACCCGACGGTTCAGGTGTTTGAGAACCGCATGGCTGCCCTGGAAAACACCGAAGGTGCTATTGCTGCAGCATCCGGCATGTCGGCCATTTTTTTACTGACCCATCATCTGCTTTCAGCAGGCGATGAAGTGGTCTCTTCAAACCGTGTTTACGGTGGAACATTCGGTCTGTTTAATGTAGGTCTGCCAAAAATGGGGGCCAAAGTCAACTGGGTAACCAGCCCCGAATCAATCGATGCCTGGGCTGCTGCAATTACCCCAAAAACAAAGTTCCTGTTTGTTGAGAGTCCCAGCAATCCTTCCTTATTCATTGCCGATATTCGGGCCCTGTCTGCCCTTGCGAAATCAAAGAACCTGCCGTTGGTTGTCGATAACACCATTGCTACACCTGCTTTACAGCAACCCATACTGCTGGGAGCCGATATCATCGTTCACTCCACTACCAAATATATCTGCGGAAATGCAACCAGCCTTGGAGGTATCATTTGTGGGTCAAAGGCGCTCGTTGAAGGAATCCGGCAAAACGGGATACGGTACCTTGGACCGGCCATGGCGCCGTTCAATGCCTGGCTCAGCATCAATGGCCTTGAAACCTTGTCGCTGCGAATGGAACGGCATTGTCAGAATGCAATGGCCATTGCAACTTATCTGGAGGCACATCCCAAGGTGAATTTTGTAAATTATCCCGGACTTGAATCCAATCCGTACCATAAAATGATAATGCCTCAGATGAAAGGGTGCGGTTCGCTGATGTCATTTGAACTGAATGGGACCTATGAACAGGCAACAAGGTTTATCGATGCCTTGATGATCCTGACGCATGCCACCCATCTCGGAACCTGCAAGTCGATCGTTACACACCCGGCTTCCACAACGCATTCGGCCATGGGAGAGGTTGAAATGCGCAAAGCCGGCATTACACCTTCAATGATAAGGTTATCCATCGGCATCGAGGATGAAAAAGATCTGATCGGCGATATGGCACAGGCTTTCGACAAGATAGACAGTGAAGTAAAAGTGAAAGAAGATTTCATATCAGGCAAGTTCCCGCAGGCTTATTAACATACTTATTGTTGCCTCGTGGTGCTGATTCATAAAATCTTTAAGAGTTTGTAGTTTTTCTTACAAGCCGTCAACTACTTAATTCCTGAATGGTTATGGAACATTCATTGCGCTATTACTCAACCAATCTGAATTCAGAAAAAGTTACCTTCAGTCAGGCATTGCTCAAAGGGCAGGCGCCTGACAGAGGGTTATACTTGCCGGAATCTGTTCCGTTACTGTCTGTTGAAACGATTTTGGGATTTACAGGGAAAAGGTATGATGAAATCGCATTCGAAGTGGCACGACATTACCTGGCCGGTGAAATTGAGGAAGATGAGTTGCGCCGGATCGTTATAGATGCCTATGACTTTGAAATCCCGATTCAGCACGTTTGCGCACGAAAGTTTGTTATGCGCCTCGACCAGGGACCTACTGCTTCATTCAAGGATTTTGCCGCCCGGATGATGGGCCGTTTGATGCAGTATTACCTTAAGCAGGAAAATAAGAAACTCCTTATTCTTACTGCTACTTCCGGCGATACCGGAAGCGCGGTGGCAAATGCCTTTTATGGATTGGATAACATTGAACTTGTGGTGCTTTTTCCGAGGGCGGAGGTTACCGAAAGGCAGCGAAAACAGATGACCACATTGGGTAAAAACGTCCGGGTTCTGGCTCTGGACGCCAAATTCGATGATTGCCAGTCATTGGTCAAACAGGCATTTGCCGATCCTGAACTTGAAACCCTGGGTTTATCATCAGCCAACTCGATCAACATTGGCCGTTTGATTCCCCAGATTGTCTATTATTTCTATGCATTCTCGATGCTGAGAATGGACAACCATCCTGAAAAAATCATATTTTCAGTCCCATCAGGAAATTTCGGCGATATGATGGGCGGGATTCTTGCCATGAAGATGGGATTGCCGGTTCGGAAACTGGTTATTGCAACCAACGGGAATGATGAATTTCCGAACTTCCTTTATTCGGGGAAATATGATAAAATTGAGCCTTCACGGAATTGTATTTCCAGCGCCATGAACGTAGGTCACCCCAGCAACCTGGCCAGGGTGGTCGCCCTCAATGGCGGCATGATGGATGAGCGTGGTATCATCCATCAGCCGGCAGATATGGAATTGCTGCGGAAGGAGCTTTTTTCGGTCAGTATTTCAGATCAGCAGACCAAAGATACCATCTGCAAGGCATATCAAACCTATAAACTGGTGTTGGAACCTCATGGTGCAGTAGGTTGGGCCGGATTGATGGAATACCTTAAAGCAAATCCCGCACTCGACCGTGATGACCAATTGTGCGTGTCGCTTGAAACGGCACATCCTGCAAAATTCTCTGAAGAGATCCAGCGACTTCTTGGCATAATACCTCCGTTACCCAAAAGCCTGGAAGGGCTCGATGATAAACCTGAGAATTATGGAACTTTGCCCAATAATTATCAGGATTTTAAAGATTATTTATTAAAAGAATTATAAAAGCAACACTCAAAATGTATAATTCGTATTGAGCCTGCTCCAAAAAGTCAAAAACAAATTTAACCACCAAGCCACTAAGACGCAAATATTTAAAATTCAAGCATATAAGTTTAGCGTCTTAGCGGTAAAAAGAGTTTTCGGAGTAGCTTCAAGTATTCTCATCAATTTTAACAAAAATCACCATGTATATACTTTGTTCAGATCTTGAAGGTGTATTCGTACCTGAAGTGTGGATCAATGTGGCCGACAAAACAGGCATTGTAGAACTACGCCGCACAACCCGCGATGAACCCGATTACAATCTGCTCATGCACAGCCGCATGAAGATTCTCGATCAGCATGGATTGAAATTGCACGATATTCAGCATGTGATCGAACAAATCAGGCCGCTTCCGGGTGCCATTGAATTCATAAACTGGGTTAAAGAACGTACGCAACTGATCGTTGTTTCCGATACATTTATCCAGTTTGCCGATCCGCTCATGAAACAACTTGGCCGACCTACGCTCTTTTGCCATACCCTCGTGATGGATGAAACAAACCGGATCATCGATTATAAACTCCGGCAGCCAGATCCAAAGCGCAAAACTGTAGAAGCCCTGCAGGGATTGAAGTACCAGGTGATCGCTATGGGTGACTCGTACAACGATATCAGCATGCTCAA
This sequence comes from uncultured Bacteroidales bacterium, assembly GCA_903925275.1. Classification (GTDB taxonomy): domain Bacteria; phylum Bacteroidota; class Bacteroidia; order Bacteroidales; family FEN-979; genus CAIVAT01. The sequence goes on along the minus strand of CAIYES010000164.1, from coordinate 38,981 downwards.
GCAGGCCGATGTTGGCATCCTGTTCAGACCGCCGCAAAATGTGATCAGCGATTATCCCGAATTTCCGGTTGTAACGGATTATGAGGAGCTTATGGCAATTTTGAAAAAGTACATTTAAGAAAAAATTTCCAGTAATAATTCTTTAAACATTCATGGAAATATCTTTTGACAATAAAATTGTCCTGGTAACCGGTGCCTCCCGAGGAATCGGAAAGGCCACCGCACTGCTTTTTGCTGAATGCGGGGCAACCGTCATCATTCATTATCACACGAACCAAAAAGCTGCTGAAAATGTACTGTCCTCACTTCCCGGCAAAGAACACATGATGGTCCAGGCAGATATGGCCAATCCGGCGGATTTGAAACGATTAATACCGGAAATGATAAAAATTTATGGTCGTATCGATATCCTGGTTAATAATGCCGGGATTTTTGAAGAATCAGATATGACTGGTATTTCCATCGAAGACTTTCTGAATTATTGGGAACAAACGATAAGGGTGAACCTCACCGGTCCTGCTTTGCTGTCAAACCTTGTTGCCCGTGAAATGATTAAAAACGGCGGAGGTAAGATTGTAAATGTTACTTCCCGTGGCGCTTTCCGCGGTGAACCCAACGCCTGGGCTTATGGAGCAAGCAAAGCAGGAATGAACGCTCTCGGACAAAGCATGGCTTTAGCACTGGCAAAGCATCATGTCTATATATACACCATTGCCCCCGGATTCGTGGAGACCGATATGACATCATCCTGCCTGGTACCTGAAAATCGAAAAAAAATTGAAAGTCAAAGCCCAATGAACCGGGTGGCCCAACCGGAAGAGATCGCCAAAGCTATACTCATGCTGGCGTCGGATGGCACTGCGTATATGACCGGCTGCATTCTTGATATGAATGGCGCGTCGTACCTGAGGACATAAGGCTCCTATAATCCAGCGTCTAACTGCCGCTGAAACCCGACTTCCAGGGATATAAAAGTTTCTGTAGTGGTCACTTCCGGTATCGACTGGATATTGTCCGTTATTAGCTTACGCAAGTGTTCATTGTCTTTCGCATAGATTTTTACAAACAACGAATATTTGCCCGAAACATGATGACATTCTACAATCTCCGGGATCTGGGTGATTTTTTTGAAAACCACATCATGGGTGCTGGTCGAAACCAGGTTTATCACCAAACCGATAAAGGCACACGTACCATATCCCAATCCTTTCGGGTCAACATTGAAATGGGAGCCTGAGACAACCTTCCCGGTAATCATCTGGTTCACCCGCTGATGGATGGCTGCTCCCGAAACGTTGCACTTTCTGGCAATTTCAAGAAATGGAATCCGGGCATCTTTCATGAGAAAGGAAAGAATGCGTTTATCTAAACCATCAAGTTTAAAGCTCATAAGCTCATTTTATAATAATTTAATTTCAAATTGGGTAATAAACATTGATTTTGATAACAAAATTAAAAAATATTGTCAGAAAATATTATAATATGTTATAAAATATGAATATTTGCTTATGATATCTTATTTTTGCACCGGGAATTGTATCAGTCTTGGTCAGTTCCCGGGTATAAAAAACAAAAATCATCATACGAATTCCAAAATCCATTTATCATGCAAAATGACCCATCAACAAAGATTTTCGATCTTCTTCAATTTGGTGAATTTGGGGATGTCAATCCTTCTGTTTGCGATTCTGCCACCTTTACTTTTATGCAGGCAAAAACCATGATGGACACATTTCATGGCGAAGCTGTAGGGTGTTTCCTCTATTCCCGCCACTGGAACCCAACCAACAAATACCTGGCCGATGCCCTTGCCGCTATGGAGGGTACCGAATCGGCCTGGGTCACTGCCTCCGGAATGGCAGCGATCACCTGCTCCATTTTACAGATTTGCAACAGTGGAGATCATATCGTTTGCAGCTTGACAACCTATGGAGGCACATTCGCCTTTTTGTTCAACTATGTGAAAAAATTCAATATCGATGTGACATTTGTTGATATTACCAATCTTGAACTTGTAAAACAGGCCATTCGTCCTGAAACAAAGATGATCTATACCGAATCAATGACCAATCCTTTGTTACAGATATCGGATATTCCTGCACTTGCAAAAATTGCCGATGATCACAATATCCGGTTGGTGGTTGACAATACGTTTACCCCGATGATCATTGCTCCGTTCAAATTGGGCGCTCATGTTGTTGTATACAGCATGACCAAATTTATCAACGGAAAAAACGACTGTGTTGCAGGAGCCATTTGCGCAACCAAAGAATTCATCGATTCGCTGAGCGATGTCAACGCCGGTACTGCGATGTTGCTTGGTCCCGCGCTGGATCCGCTGCGTTCATCAAGCATTCTGAAAAATCTGCATACACTGCACCTTCGCATGAAGCAGCATAGCAAAAATGCCATGTACCTTGCCGGGAAGTTCAAAGAGTTTGGCTTGAAGATCAACTATCCGGGTCTTCCTGAAAACAAAGGGCATAAAAAACTGACAGAGATGATGAATCCCGAATTCGGCTTTGGAGGCCTGATCGCCATCGATATGGTTACAGCCGAGCGTGCAGCCAAATTGATGGAAATGATGGAGAAAGCAGGTGTCGGATACTTAGCCGTAAGCTTAGGATATTTTAAAACACTTTTCAGCAATTCGGGAAAAAGTACTTCTTCCGAGGTTCCTGAGGAGATCCAACGTGAGATGGGATTATCGGAGGGACTCGTACGCTTTTCAGTAGGACTTGACAACGATATCGACAATACTTGGCAAAAAATCAAAATTTGTCTTGAAACGATGTAGATTTATTCTTTATTTCTGACGCAAATTTCATCTTTTTTATGAAAAATAAACATCATCAAATAAGGGAACTGCTTGTGCAGAAGGGGATCAGGTAGGGGCAGGTGGATTTAATCAAATCCTCATTGTTTTTTACTTTAACAAGAGCGTAATGGTTTTGCCATTGATGGTGGCAAAAATATTGCTGTCACAAGTATCATTCCCGTAATCCAATTCGATTTTGGGTTGATCGAGAGGTTGAATATCAATTAAACCGCTTACAATCCAGGGACAACTGCCTTTTCTGATCAACTGTTGCGTAATTGTGCTGGTGTAAGTTAATGCTCCGTTTCTTGAGCCATTGCTCGTACCGGTAATACCAAACTCCCAGTTTGCGTGTGTCTGCCCTTCTCCGGCAATCCATTCCCTGGTACGTTCACAATTCCAGGTAATCGTCCCACCGTTTTTGGAAGTTATCACCTGACCTGCAACAATCAGGTCCCAATACATATGATTGGCTTCATTCCTTCCCTTATTCGTAATCGTGCGCGTCCCCAGAATTTTATTATCATTCACATAATAGTTGGCAAAAGAATCGATGACGACAGTACCTTGCTGAAAATATTTTCCGGAATAGGTTACAATGATCTTTCCCCGCCGGTATTTGTTGTCATCACACTTGCAATTGACCGTGCCAAAATTAATAATAAGTTTGTGGGGCGTCACGGTGGTGTCAAGTGTTGATGAAACACAGGTTCCTTTGTAAACAGTGTCAATCTGCGTCGATTTAGGAAAATCAAATTCCATCGATATATCCGACCAGTCGCCAGCATCTTCATACAAATTTTCGGCAAGGGCATTATCAGCAGCCTGGCCGTAATTGTAATCAGGGTTGGTATCAGAGTTGGCGCAGCCCCAGTAAAGTAAGGTATATCCTGCAAAGAACAAAATGCCGATAGATAATAGTAATTTTTTTATCCTCATTTTTTTTAGAAAATATTTATCTGCTCAACCGGAATATTTATTATCCCCACATTATGATAAAATCTGTGGTACACCACAACACAACACCATCCCTCCGGTATCTCCTAAGTACGTTTCACCATTTCACCATTTCACCATTTCACCATTTCACCATTTCCCTACGCTGTGCACGCAAGATTCCGGTCACCAAATGCATCGTCGATACGGGTTACCGTAGGCCAGTATTTGTCCTCTTTTAACGAATCAACCGGAAATGCTGCTTTCTGGCGCGAATAGGGGAGGTTCCATTCATCGGCCGAAACCATCTGAGCGGTGTGTGGCGCTTTCATGATCACGTTTATCACTTTATCGGCTTTACCTGATGCAATTTCTTCAATTTCTCCCTTGATGGCGATCATCGCTTCAAGGAATCGGTTCAACTCCGAATAGGGTTCGCTCTCAGTAGGTTCGACCATCAGGGTGCCGTGAACCGGAAAAGCAACGGTAGGCGCGTGAAAGCCATAATCCATCAACCGTTTGGCAATATCGATGGCTCCTATGCCGGTTTGCCGGCTGATTGCATTGCAATCAACGATCATCTCATGTGCACAACGACCATTCTTTCCTGAATAGAGGATCGGGTAGTAGGGCTCCAGGCATGATTTGAGATAATTTGCATTCAGGATGGCCATTTTAGTGGCTTCGGTCAGTCCGGCACCACCAAGTAACTTGATATAGGCGTAGGAGATGGTGAGGATAAGGGCACTGCCATAAGGTGCGGAAGCAACGGCTGTAATGCCGTTTTGGCCACCGGTTTCAACGCACACATGTTTCGGCAGATAGGGTGAAAGGTGTTTTGCAACAGCAATCGGACCCTCGCCGGGGCCACCGCCACCATGAGGAATGGCAAAAGTTTTATGCAGGTTCAGGTGACAAACATCAGCCTTGATGATGCCAGGATTGGTCAGTCCGACCTGGGCATTCATGTTGGCACCGTCCATGTAAACCTGTCCGCCGTTTTCATGAATAATGCGGATGATGTCAAGAATCTCCTCTTCGAAAACTCCATGGGTCGAAGGATAGGTAACCATTAATGCTGACAAAGTATCTTTATACTGAACTGCCTTTTCACGTAGGTCATTTACGTCGATATTTCCTTTGTCATCACATTTTACAACCACCACCTTCATCCCGGCCATCGCAGCGCTGGCCGGATTGGTACCATGGGCCGATGAGGGGATGATGCAGACATCGCGATGCCCCTGGCCATTTGCGATATGGTATTGCCGGATTACCATCAACCCTGCATATTCACCGGCAGCGCCCGAGTTGGGCATAAAGGAAACCGAATCGAAGCCGGTAATGGTTGCCAGGTCTTTCGCAAGTTCTTCAATCAGGAACTGATATCCTTCAGCCTGATCTTTTGGAACAAAAGGGTGAACTCCGCCAAATTCGGGATAGCTCAGCGCGAACAGTTCCGATGCGGCATTCAGTTTCATGGTGCAGGAACCCAATGGGATCATTGAACGGTTAAGCGCAAGATCCTTGATCTCCAGTTTTTTGATATAGCGCATCATCTCGGTTTCAGAGTGATAGCTGTTGAAAACCTTATGCGTGAGGTATGCTGAGGTGCGTGTTAACTGCTGGGGAAGCGTGTTGATGAGTTCACATTCCGCGGGGATGCAGACAAACTCAACATAGGTTTTACCATTGGCTTTGGCAAATATCTCCACGAGGGCGTTGATATCCGACAAGGAAGTTGTTTCGTCAATGCTTACGCCGATATGCCTGTCGTCAATGTAGCGAAGGTTCATCTGGCTATTTAATGCAGCGTTGCGGATAGCCTCCATTGATACTCCTTCCGGGATCCGGATCATTACAGTATCAAAGAAGTAATCGTTTAGTTGCTGATATCCGTATTTCTGTGCTTCTTTGGACAAAACCCCGGTGAGAATATTGATGTGGCGGGCGATCTGACGCAATCCTTTTGGACCATGATAAACGGCATACATACCGGCCATAACGGCAAGCAATACCTGGGATGTACAGATGTTGGAAGTTGCTTTTTCACGTTTGATATGCTGTTCGCGGGTTTGAAGCGCCATACGCAGTGCCCGGTTGCCGTTGGCATCAACCGAAACACCGATGATGCGCCCTGGCATCTGACGCTTGTACTCATCACGTGTGGCAAAGTAGGCTGCATGCGGCCCGCCATATCCCATCGGGATGCCGAATCGCTGGGTCGATCCGAAAACGATATCGGCGCCCCATTCTCCCGGAGGGGTAAGCAGGGTGAGGCTCAGCAAGTCAGCCGCAACAGCAACCATGGCACCTGCCTGATGCGCCTTTCCGACAATCGTGGCATAATCGCACACTGCCCCGTGCTGGTTCGGATACTGGATCACACAACCGAAAACCATATCGTTAAAATTGAATTCATCCTGCTTCCCGATGATAAGGTCGATGCCAAGAGGAATGGCGCGTGTACGGATAACATCGATCGATTGCGGGAAGAGGTTCTCGGAAACAAAGAAATGGTTGGCGCCTCTTTTTACAGCGTCGCGGGAGCGGCTGTTGAAGAGCATGATCATGGCTTCTGACGCAGCGGTGCCCTCGTCGAGCAATGATGCATTCGCAATGGGCATCGAAGTAAGATCGCATACCATGGTTTGAAAATTCAGCAATGCCTCAAGTCTTCCCTGTGATATTTCGGCTTGATAAGGAGTATAGGCGGTGTACCATCCCGGGTTTTCGAGTATGTTGCGCAGAATGACGGCAGGAACAATGGTATTATAGTAACCCAACCCGATGAAGGTCTTGAAAAGTTTGTTTTTATTGCCGATTGATTTAATATGATTGAGGTACTGATATTCATTCATCCCAATGGGGAGGTCAAGCGGTGTTTTCATCCGGATGGAAGATGGAACTGTTTGGTCAATAAGCTGATCCAAAGAGGTAACGCCGACCTTCTCAAGCATCTTATTGATTTCACTGCCGAATGGTCCGTTGTGTCTTCTTGCAAAGTTGTTGTTGATCATAAGAGGAATTTTTGAGGATTTTTGAAGCTGTCGCAAAAGTATTAAAAGTTTGTGAAAAATTAAACAAATAAAGGTGATTCCCGCATGATTGAAATGACTATCAGCAAAGGTTAAAATTGTTAAGACTGGTTGGAAAGAAAAAAAAGCCGCTCCGGAAGTCCGAAGCGGCTTTTCTGATCTGATATTGGAAGTTTATCTGGTCTTTACCAGTTTGGTATGAATGTTCACCCCTTCTTTCGAATAGATACGAAGCGTGAATAATCCGGATGTCAAAGAAGCAGTTGAAAGAGAAATGATGTTATTTCCATTATGTAAAACAACTGTAGAGCTTGACAATAACTGCCCGGTCATGTTATAGATTTCAGCAACGACTGGCGTACCTTGTTTCATATCGAGACTGACAGAAACATGATCGGTAACCGGATTCGGATACACCGACCATTGGTCAACCAGGGTTGTGATATCATTGATGCCCTGGATTTTATTCCCGGTAAATGTCAGGACTACATCGGCATGAGGTTTTTCGGGTGTTAGGACGATCATGATGTTATCGCTGGTTACACCTGGCATTTCCGGGTGCAGGTAATAGGTGCCATAAGCCATCGTTGGGAAACTGAATGCTCCTTCAGTGGAAACCTTTGTAAAACCAATTGCTTTACCCTGGTCATTTTTCAGGATCATATTGATTTTATCCACCATTGCAGTGCTCAGGTCACCCATGTTGATCTGGCCTGTTGCAGAACCTGGTCCGGGGATCATTTGTTCCGAAGCGACAAGATTGATGTTATAAGGATTGTTCAGGGTTCCTGTTGTTGTGACGATCGTTGCTTGCTCCCAATTGATTGTATTGCCGTAATAGGTAGGGAGATAGCCGTTTGAATCAAACGGAATGGCAAGAATATAGTAACTGCCATCAGGAACCGAGGTGAAATAATATACCCCGTTTGAATCAATGATCGATACATCAACATAAGGCTGGTAATTGGCAGTGGTATCGAATGAGAAAATCATTACCGCACCCATTGGCAGTGGGAAATCGCCTTCAAAAACCTGCCCGTAAATCTGATGATAATTTGTACTGTCCTGGACTACCACATCCTGGCAATAGGTGCTGGTGCAATTATTCCCGGTAATGGTAAGACATACGTTGAAAGTGCCGGTAGCAGCGAAGGTATGGGCCGGGTTCTGAATGGTTGATGAAGTGCCATCACCGAAACTCCAAAGCCATCCTGTTGGATTGCCGGTTGACAAGTCGGAAAATTGAACTGTAACAAAAGTAGGTGCGGTACAGGTATAGGTGAAATAGGCCTGGCAACCAGTAGTGTCCCCAACGACTACTGTTTTGCAGATTTCATCAAAACAGGAGCTGTCGGCGCCTTGGATGGTCAGGCAAACAGTATAGTTTCCGGGTGCTGTAAAGGAATGGACAGGGTTTCTATATGAGGAGGAATTATTTGTGCCGGAAGCAGGATCTCCAAAATTCCAGTTCCATGCAATGATCGGGGCACCTCCGCCTGCCTGGGACAGATCGAAAAACTGGACGGTGCCGTTATTGGTGGAATCTGAATAGGTGAAATTGGCTATGCATCCGGGGTCAGGTCCGATAACGATTGTAGCGCAGACGTGGTCATAGCAGCTACTGTCATTCCCCTGAATCGTTAAACAGGGTGTATAGGTACCGTTGGATAAATAGGTATGGGTGACATTCGGGTTGGCTGGATATGCAATGGTCTGAGTATTCCCATCGCCAAAGGACCATGTCCAGGTTGAGATATGCCCGTAACCTGTTGTAGACAGATCAACAAAATGAATGGTATTTGCTGAAGATGCAGTGTCAGCATAGAACGTAAATAGAGCATCGCAGTTACCACTGGATCCAAGGACTACTGCCTGACAATACATGTCAGAGCATGTACTGTCGGATCCTTGAATCGTAAGGCACACGGTATAGGTTCCTGGCATGGAATAAATATGAACCGGATCTTGCAATGTGGATGTATTGTTCGTTCCTGCTGCAGGATCACCAAAATTCCAACTCCAGGAAATGATCGCCGGACTCCCGGTCGACATATCCTGAAAAGAAACCATGTTGCTATCGCTCACATTGTAAATGAAGAATGCCTGGCAACCTCCGGTGTTGGCATAGCAAATCGAAAAATCCGAGGTGTGGGTTTGCATGGGCGTATAGTTCCACACATCTTCATGTAACAGACTGTTGCAATCATAGGTCTGGATAAACAATGTTCCTGAAACGCCCAACGTCACAGCAATTGTATCAAAGTAAAATCCGGCATTGTCCGTGAACACCATTTGATAATAAACGAACCCGGTGGTTGAATCCGACAGAATCGTCACAGCCTGATTCGGGATCGGGTTGCCGGTTGCAATATCGGTGACAGTGCCGGAAACGCTTATATATCCCTGTGAAAATGCCGGGAAGATTAGTAACATGAACATGAATTGGAAAAGTAACTTTTTCATAATGGTTGGTTTTGAGATTTGTAAATTTAATAATTTTATTTGAAACAGGTTCCGGATGTTTTCTGATTTATTAACCCGTAAACTATAAATGGTTGCCCGGGATTTGATGATTTTTTAAAAATACAACATCATTGCGAGGCGAATGCTGATCGACCATGGCTTCCATGAAGGCACTGGTTTTTCATAAACTGAGTTAAAATAATACCTGATTGAGGGTTCTGCTTCAAACTGCAACGCTTTTGTCACACGAATAGATGTGTTGAGTCCGGCCATCGCCTGCCAGTTGAGGCTGACCTGTTCGGGTGCAATATCGTTTATACTGACAACCCTTTTATTGCCCGGATCATACGCAGCCGATAATTGTTTTGTCGCCAGCAGTACCGACAAAACAGGTCCTACACGTACACCAACCGAAATTTTGTCAGATTGAACGAAATCATACCCCATGATCATGGGAATCTGCAGATAGGTATATCTTTTTACTACTCTTGCATAGTCAACTTTCATCAAACTATCCCATACATCCTGGTTGCTCATGTATAATTTCGGGACATATTGCTGTGCAGGATTGTTCCATGTAAATTTCATGGAGTCTAATTTATTATAGGAGCCCAGAAAATCATTGTACGCCACAATCAGTTCATTGGTGCCTTTGGTAATGGAAAAACCGGCTCCTGTCCGAATGGAGAACCTGCCGAAATGGAAAGTTCCTTCAAGTCCGAAGTTGTTGACGAATTTTGTTCCCTCCAGTGTGTTGAACATCCATTCCGGCGTGTAATAAACCCCTATGAAAGGCGTCATTTTTTTGGTTTCTCTGTAGGTAGGCGGAGGTGTTTCTCTTGCCCCGGAAACAGGTGGTATTGGTGAATCTGGCTTTTTAATATGTACGGTTGTATCGGAGTTTGTCACCGAAGGATTGACTGAAATGTCATCAATTGATTTGGCAGGCGGTTCAGAAATAATCGCAACCTGATTGTTAATTGCGGTCAAGGCGGTTGTTTCTGCTTCACTTGTAAGAACCGGAGATTTAATCATCCCCGATTGTGGTTGTCGTTGGGGCTGAAAATTTTCAGCCCTTACTGATTGTTGTTGTTGTTGTTGTTGTTGTTGTTTGGGTTGAATATTTTCAGCCCCTACCTTTTTTGGTTGTTGGTGGGATTGAATATTTTCAACCCCTACCTGTTGTGGTGGTTGTTGGGATTGAATATTTTCAACCCCTACCTGTTGTGGTTGTTTGGGCTGAAAATTTTCAGCCCTTACCGATTGTTGTGCAGTATATTTGATATCGTTTGCGGAGGAAACAGACGATTTCTTTTCTGTTGCGAACCAGAGAATGATTCCCATGCCAACCAATGCAATAGCTGCTGACAAAACGATTAACCCTGTTCTCCCCTTCTTAGATACTGCGGGAAGCGCTGAGACATCTTTCAGGAAGGCCTTCCTGGCTGCATCTGAAGGCTCCATCCGATGATCCTTTAGCGCCTCCCTGAAGAATTCGTCGGATGGATGATTATACTTTTTCATAGGCTGGTGTTGTTTTGATATTGACCAGTTTGTTTATTTTTTTTCTCAGCAAGCCACGGGCTTTTGAAAGCTGCGACTTGGATGTATTTTCGGAGCATCCGAGGAGTTCTGCAATCTCCTTATGCCCGTATTGTTCAAAAACGTAAAGGTTGAATACCGTCCTGTAGCCTGCAGGCAGATCACAGATAAGTTCCAATATCTTTTCCCGGTCCACCTGAAGATAGATTTCCTCAGGGTCGGAAACCTCCTCATCGTGAATATCAATTGTATCAAGAATTGGATTGATATCGACGAAGTTTTTCTCTTTCGACCGGGTCCGTAAAAAATTCAGGGCGGTATTGACCATGATCCGCCTCATCCATGCTTCCAGGGTTGCTCCGGAACGAATTCTGAATGTATGAATATTCTGTATTATCTTGATAAAACCATCATGAAGTATGTCTTCAGCATCATCCCGGTTGCCGCAATATCGGAAACAAACGCTTAGTAAAGTTGGTGCATACTGGTCATACAACGCTTCAATGGCGCTAATATCCCGGGCAATAGCTTTCTTTATCAGTGCTTCCTCCACATGAATTCATTATCCTGCATAAAGATAACACAACTCCCCCCAAAGGTTGCCTTAAACTTTTTTATTTGTAAAATTTGTCACTTGTCATTTGTCATTCGTCATTTGTCACTAAAAAAACGAGGCTGCCAGAATAATTCCGACAGCCTCGCTTTTGCATGAAACAGATGGTTAGTCTCTGATCCGCATTTTATAAAATGAACGGTAAACAAAATAGAGCGCAACTGCAAAAAATGCAAGTCCGATGTAATGTGCTACTGCCCTGAAACTTTCCGATAAGGCAATTTCCATGGCCAGCAACCCGAACAAAGTGGTAAACTTGATGATAGGATTCATGGCTACAGAGGATGTGTCTTTGAATGGGTCGCCCACAGTATCACCAACCACCGAAGCGGCGTGAAGTTCAGTTCCTTTTTCTTTCATATCCACTTCTATCACTTTTTTGGCATTATCCCAGGCGCCGCCGGCATTGGCCATAAAAATGGCCTGGTATAAACCGAAGAAGGCAATTGAGATCAGGTAACTAACGAAAAGTGAGACAGGCAATGCAAAACTGAGTTTCTCAGCACCCGTCATCGAATCGGTCAGACCGGTGGGAGATGACAAGAATGCAAAGGCCAGGGCGAATGAAAAAATGGCGATGAAAATATTCAGCATCCCCTTCTGGGCATATACAGTGCAGATTTGAACCACCTCTTTCGATTTGGCTGTGTCGGCTTTTTTCGGTGCGTTGGGGTCGAGGTTGATGTTATTCTTGATATAAGCCACGGCCCGGCTGGCTCCTGTCGTCACTGCCTGGATCGATGCGCCGCTGAACCAGTATATAACCGCACCTCCTAGTAAAAATCCAAGAATGGTATATGGGTTCAGCAGGTTCAGGATCTGCTCGGGCTCGATGCCCAGTGATTTTTTTATGACCAGGATCAGCGAAAAGATCATGGTGGTGGCCCCCACAACTGCAGTACCTATCAGTACCGGTTTTGCTGTGGCTTTAAACGTATTTCCGGCACCATCATTGGCTTCAAGATAATGCTTTGATTTTTCAAAATCAGGCTTGAATCCGAAGTCCCTTTCGATTTCGGCGCTGATGCCCGGGATCTCCTCGATGAGCGATAATTCGTAAATGGACTGTGCATTGTCGGTTACCGGTCCATAACTGTCAACAGCAATCGTAACGGGTCCCATACCGAGCATCCCGAAGGCCACCAGCCCGAAGGCGAAGATGGAAGGATAGATCATGAAGTTACTTAACCCGAAGGTACTTGCAAAATAGGCAATAAACATCAGCAGGAAAAAAACCATGCCCTGCCAGAAAGCACTGAAATTACCGGCAACCAGGCCTGAAAGGATGTTGAGCGATGCGCCACCCTCCTGTGATGCAACAACCACTTCATTGACATGAGTCGACTTGGGACTCGTGAAAAGTTTGGTAAACTCAGGAATCAATGCAGCACCCAGGGTTCCGGCACTGATAATGACTGATAAGGTAATCCAAAGGTCGTTTGGAAGGTCGCTGATCGTTATGTAGCTGATTGCGAAGGTTACGATAATGGATAAAATAGAAGTGATCCAGACAAGTGAAGTCAATGGTTTCTCAAAGTCAAGGTCATCTACGTTGCTGTATTTCGCCTTGCTGATGGCGCTGTTGATCCAGAAGGATACGATGGAGGTGATGATCATAAAGATTCTCATCACGAAAATCCAGGTAAGTAATTGTACCTGTATTTCAGGATTGAAAACAGCAAGCACGATAAAGGAGATCAGAGCAACACCGGTAACCCCGTAAGTTTCAAAGCCGTCGGCGGTGGGGCCAACGCTGTCGCCGGCATTGTCGCCAACGCAGTCGGCAATAGTCCCCGGGTTTCTTGGGTCATCTTCTCCGATTTTAAAAATCACCTTCATCAGGTCGGAACCAATATCGGCGATTTTTGTAAAAATACCCCCGGCAATTCTCAATGCTGAAGCGCCTAATGATTCACCAATGGCAAATCCAATAAAACTTGCACCGGCATATTCTCCCGGTACAAACATCAAAATAATCAGCATCATGATCAGTTCAAGCGAAATCAGCACCACGCCGATACTCATCCCTGCATTTAAAGGAATATTCAAAAGTTTGATCGGTTTCCTTTCCAGCGAAGCAAAAGCCATCCGTGCATTGGCCAGCGTGTTCATCCTGATTCCAAACCAGGCAACACTATAGGAACCCAGGATGCCGATTACCGTCCAACCTAAGATCATCAATACGCCTCCGATACCAAAATGAGCATCAGAGAGCCATCCGAAATAAAATGCCACTGCCGATCCTATAAATGCAAAAAGAATCATTAAAAACTTTCCTTGCTGAACGAGATAAGTCTTTGCTGTTTCGAAAATGACCTGTGCTACATCCAGCATGGATTTATGTGCACCGATTTTTTTTACTTTCAGAAACTGGAATAATCCAAACATAAAACCTGCAAACGTGATCAAAAAACCCCAATATAAAATTGATTGATCTCTTATTCCTGCAGGAATTACAAGATTTGCTTCGCTTGCCATCGTCAGAAATGGCAATAGCAAAGCCGTGATGAACGTAATGGCTTTTTTCATATATACCTATTTAATTATTTGAACTGTTACAAAAATAGAAAGAATTTTGAGAAAACACAGAATTTTTGAACATCTTTTGTCTGTTAGGGAAAATTCCCGTAGGTTTGTATTTGGGAACTCCCGGGATCGGAAAATGGAAAAAATCAGGTTGAATATCATCGGAATGTCTTACAGCCAGTCGCAAAGTGGCGCTTATGCACTCATTCTGGGTGAGCATGATGGGAAACGTCGGTTGCCAATCATTATTGGTGGATTCGAGGCTCAGGCCATTGCCATCGAACTCGAAAAAATCAGAACACCCCGCCCTTTAACCCACGATCTCTTTAAATCTTTCGCCGATGTTTATCACATTGCAGTAACCGAAGTGGTGATCAATAAATTCAGCGAAGGTGTTTTTTATGCCAAACTGATTTGTTCTGATGGCAAAATTGAACAGGAGGTTGATTCCAGGACTTCAGATGCCATCGCCATAGCGCTGAGGTTTGGCTGCCCGGTATATACTTATGAAAGTATTATGGTTGCCGCCGGCATCCTGATGGAAGAGGAAGCTGAATTATCGAAATCTGAAGATTCAAAGGTTGAAAGCGAAGTTGAAGAACATATTTCTTTTGCCGATGCTACTTCAGCAGAACTGAAAGAGATGCTTCAGCATGCCATTGAAAATGAAGAATATGAAAAAGCTTCCAAAATCCGGGATGAACTATACAAACGAAAATAATTCCTCTCCACGCTGATTTTCCTACACTTTTAAAATAACATCGCATGGGCATCAAGCTACGTCTTATCCTGTTAAATTTTTTACAGTTTTTTATCTGGGGTTGCTGGCTCCTTACCATCGGAGCCTACTGGTTTCAAACAAAGCATTGGTCGGGTACCGGGTTTGGTGCAATATTTTCGACCATGGGCATTGCATCCCTCTTTATGCCTGCAATAGCCGGTATTATCGCCGACAGGTGGCTGAACGCTGAAAAACTTTATGGAATATTTCATATTTGTGCAGCGGTTGTCCTCTTTATGATACCTCTTGTCAACGATCCTTCAACCATGTTCTGGATCATGCTGGTTAACATGATTTTTTATATGCCGACTATATCGCTCTCCATTACGGTTGGTTACTCAACCCTGAAAAGCCAGGGTCTGAATATTGTTAAGGAATATCCTCCCATCAGGGTGTGGGGGACAGTCGGTTTCATCGTAGCCTTATGGATCATCAGCCTTACTGGATTCGAAACTTCTGCTGTTCAGTTTTATGTTGCTTCCATTGCTTCGTTATTGCTTGGCATTTATTCATTTACATTGCCCAAGTGCCCCCCGTTGGGAAGAACACAGCAAAATTCTTTAATAAGTGCGCTTGGCCTGGATGCATTCAAACTCTTCAAAAATTCGAAAATGGCCATGTTTTTTGTCTTTGCAATGTTGCTGGGGGCTGCTTTGCAATTGACAAATGCATACGGAGATACATTCCTGCACGATTTTGCAAAAATACATGCATTTAAGGATTTGCTTGCTGTTAAATATCCTGCGATAATTATGTCAATTTCACAAATTTCCGAAACGCTGTTCATCCTTACCATTCCATTTTTCCTGAGAATGTTCGGAATTAAGAAAGTGATGCTTTTCAGCATGATTGCCTGGGTGTTGAGGTTTGGGCTCTTCGCTTACGGTGACCCGGCAGGCGGCCTCTGGATGATCATTGCTTCCTGTATTATTTATGGAATGGCTTTCGATTTCTTTAATATTTCAGGATCTCTGTATGTTGAATCGCAAAGTGATCCCGGTATCAGAGCCAGCGCACAGGGTCTATTCATGGTGATGTCAAACGGATTTGGCGCATTCCTGGGCAGCCGAATCAGCGGGATCGTCATCGACAATTTTTTTACGCTGGGAAACGGGCAGTTCGACTGGAAAGGAATCTGGCTTACATTTGCCGCCTATTCACTGGTGGTCGCGGTTTTATTTGCCATCCTCTTCCGCCACAAGCACGACCCTGAAACCTTTTCTGCTCCTGTACAACTGTAACTAATTTTTTTATTTCGCTATTTCGCTATTTCGCTATTTCGCTACCTCGCTATTTCGCTATTTATTATGAAACAATACCTCTCCCTCCTCGACCATGTCCTGAAAAATGGCGTTCAAAAGCAGGATCGTACCGGTACCGGCACAATCAGTGTTTTTGGCTACCAGATGCGGTTTGATCTCCGGGAGAACTTTCCGCTGATGACTACAAAAAAGCTGCACCTGAGGTCAATACTTCATGAACTGCTTTGGTTTCTTCAGGGAGCAACAAACATTAAATATCTCTCAGACAATAAGGTGACCATCTGGAATGAATGGGCACGTGAAAACGGGGAACTTGGGCCTGTTTATGGCTATCAATGGCGGTCATGGCCAAAATCGGATGGTTCCCATGTTGACCAGATAGCCCAAGTGGTGAACTCGATTCAGACCAACCCTGACTCGCGGAGACATATCGTAAGTGCCTGGAATGTCGCAGATCTCGACAACATGGCCTTACCCCCGTGTCACCTGATGTTTCAGTTTTATGTGGCAAATGGCGAACTTTCCTGCCAGATGTACCAGCGTAGTTGTGATATTTTTTTAGGCGTACCATTTAACATCGCATCCTATGCCCTGTTGACCATGATGATGGCTCAGGTTACCGGACTTAAACCGGGCGAGTTTGTGCATACCCTCGGTGATGCCCACATCTACCTGAATCACATCGACCAGGTGAAACTCCAGTTAACACGTCAACCCTTGCCATTGCCGCAAATGAAAATCAACCCGGAGGTGATAGGCATAGATGACTTCCGGTTTGAAGATTTTCAGTTGGTAAATTACGAGTCGCACCCGCATATCAAAGGGGATATTGCAGTTTAAAAATTAGCGTATGATATCCATTATCGTAGCCATTGCTGAAAACATGGCCATAGGGAAAAACAATGATCTGTTGTGGCATATCCCGGAAGATCTTAAAAGATTTAAACGGATAACCAGCGGACATCCTGTAATCATGGGAAAACGAACCTATGAGTCACTCCCCCGCAGGCCCCTGCCAAACCGCCGCAACATTGTGATCACCGACGTAAAAGGGGAGGAACTCGAAGGCTGTGAGATGGCCTGGTCGATTGCCGAAGCCATTGCCAAATGCAATCCGTCTGAGGAAAACTTCGTGATAGGCGGAGCCTCCATATACAAACAGTTTTTACCTTTTGCCGATCGTTTGTACCTCACATGGATTCATAAATCATTTGACGCCGATGTGTTCTTTCCTGAAATAGATTATAACCAATGGAAACTCACTTCCAAAGAGGATTTTGACGGGGATGTTTTGAATGATTTTGCCTGGTCAAATGAAATCTATGAGCGGAAACTTTAACCTACGTTTTCCGCTTTTCCTTTTTTGCCGCGGGGAAAAGGATATTGTTTAAAATCAGCCGGTATCCCGGGGAATTGGGATGAAGATTAAGATCTGTCGGCGGATCTCCCACAAGATGTTGGTAGTCTTCGGGATCATGCCCCCCGAGAAATGTCCAGGTTCCTTTCCCGAAATCACCGTGAATGTACCGGACTTCGTTCAGCGATTTTGTCTCACCCAGCAGGATCACATTCGATTTGACATATTTCTTGTTGAAGGCCGTGGTCTGTCCCATAAATCCATGAATCATCGACTCATGATCCTGGCAAAGCATGCTTGGTATTGGATCCCATTTGGCTGAAAATTCAAATAAGGTAAAAAAGTCATTTTCCCTTAAGATGGTTCTTGGCCTGGTTTCTGTAACATCGATGGATGATATTTCATACGTATAAGGATTGGTGACAAGATCGAAGTTTTCAAAGGCAAAACAATTGCTGAAATTCAACTTTGACTGAGCATCCGGGTCGGGTGCGTCACCATCGAACATCACATCACAGATATCAACACCATTGGCCGATAAGGCAACATCATAACTGTCGGGTGCCGAACACATGGCAAAAAGATAACCGCCCCCGGCAACAAAATCACGGATTTTTCCGGCAACAGCGAGTTTCATCTGGGAAACTTTACTGAATCCCAGTTTTTTTGCACTTGCCTCCTGGGATGCTACATCCTCCTGATACCAGGGGAAGTTTTTAAATGCAGCCCAGAATTTACCATATTGTCCAGTGAAATCCTCATGATGAAGATGCAACCAGTCATACATTGGAAGGGCGCCGGTCATGATTTCCTCGTCATACACCACATCGTATGGAATTTCAGCATAGGTAAGTACAAGCGTCACTGCATCATCCCAGGGTCGTTTATTTTTGGGCGAATAAACAGCAATCTTTGGCGCTTTATGCAATTTGATATTTTCCATGTTAACCTGCGGATCTGAGATCTCCTGCAGAATGGCTGCGGCCTGTGCATCTGCTATAATCTGGGTACTCACGCCGCGTATGGTACACTCCTCCTCAAGCGTCTTGATATACCGGAACATAAAACTTCCTCCCCGGTAATTCAGGAGCCAGCTTACTTCAACATCCTTTTTCAATACCCAGTAAGCAATTCCGTATGCCTTCAGATGATTTTTCTGGGATCCGTCCATCGGAATGAGCAGGTAAGCTCCATGGGCAGAATGAATCATTGAAATGAAAAGAAAAGCAATAAGAAATCCTGAAAAATTAAAAGGGCATTTCATGTTTGTCATCGTCATCCATTTTCGACATCACCGTGCGGGTTCTGACTGAACCCTCAAACGATGTATTGGCAGGAATATTATTGACAGGAGTATACTCCATTTCTGCATCAACAAATTTCGCGTACTTCGCAACAAACCTGATCCTGACATCCTTCAGGGGGCCATTCCTGTTTTTAGCGATGATGACATCTGCTACCCCCGACATTGAATCGCCATTTTCATCCACATCAATTTTGTAGTACTCAGGGCGGTAGATAAACATAACCATATCTGCATCCTGCTCAATGGAACCAGATTCACGCAGGTCGGAAAGAATCGGTTTGGCAGCTTTTTCACGTTTTTCTGATGCCCGGCTTAACTGAGATAAGGCAATAACCGGTACATTTAACTCTTTGGCCAAACTCTTCAATGCTCGCGAAATACTGCTGATCTCCTGTTCGCGATTGCCCCTGGTATCCTGGTTTCCCTGCATGAGTTGCAGGTAGTCTACGATGATCAGTTGAACGTCATGATGTGCCTTCAACCGGCGGCATTTAGCACGGAGATCAAAGATCGACAAGGCGGCCGTATCATCAATAAAAAGCGGAGCATCGATCAGGGAGGTGATTCGTGCATTTAATTGAGCCCATTCATGATCTTCCATGGCTCCCTTGCGTAATTTATCTTGCGCAATTTCAGTTTCACTCGACATCAACCGCGTAACCAACTGTATCGACGACATTTCAAGCGAAAAAACGGCAACAGGTTTTTTAAAATCAATGGCGGCATTGCGTGCCATGGTGAGGGCGAACGCCGTTTTTCCCATGCCAGGTCTTGAAGCAATGATGATCAGGTCGGACTTTTGCCAGCCTGACGTAATTCTGTCTAATTCAGTAAAGCCCGAACCAACTCCTCTTAACTTCCCCTGCTGATTTCTTCCGGCAGCAATCTCTTTGATGGCTTCCGAAATGATGGACTGCATATCCATGTATGATTTTCCAATGCTGCCTTCGCTGATGGCAAAGAGGCCGTTTTCAGCCTTATCCAGCAAGTCAAAAACATCCGTGGTATCTTCGTAAGCATCTTTGATTATTTCAGATGATACCCTGATGAGTTCACGCTGAATAAATTTTTGTAAAATGATCCGCGAATGAAATTCAATGTTTGCAGTTGAGGCAACGCGGTTCGTCAGCATGGTGATAAAATAGGGGCCACCTGCAATATCAAGTTCGCCGCTCTTCCGAAGTTCTTCAGTTACGGTTAAAATGTCGACCGGTTCATTCTGGCCAAATAACCGCTGAATAGCTAAAAAAATGATCTGATGGTTTTCCTTGTAAAAAACTTCCGGTTTAAGTATTTCGATGACTTCCGCCAAACGGTCATTCTCAAGCATCATGGCTCCAAGAACGGCCTCTTCCAGATCCAGAGCCTGGGGAGGGATTTTGCCATGTTCAAAAACCTGTTCATTCAACAACGGCTTGCGGGTTCGCTTTCTGGTATTCTTATCTTCCATGCGCCAAAAATAGAGTTAATCCGGCAAAGTTTGTCTCCCTGGCCGGATTTTATTTATTAACAACTAAAGGCAAAAAACCAGTGACAAATGACCCCATTTATGCCACCAGCCATTATGAAAATCAGGACTCAGTACAAATTGTTCGAGGTCAACTCGAAACCCATTGTAAGAAACAGATATTCCACCGCTGCTCTGCATTACCACCCTTGAAATCGTGCTGGCAGGCAATGTATAAGCACTGGATTTGTTAAACAGACCTCCTTCCAGTGTCGCATCATACCCCACAAGCTTCCCTGATCCTTTGATAAAGAAAATAAATTGGAATTTTCTTAAACCGGCATTTTGCAGCGTCCTCTTTTTTGCAACGCCGATATTGCTGAAGTAGGGGTTCAACCATCCTGTTCTGAATTGAAAACCTCCGCTCAGATTGGTATACAATGTTCCAATCTCCCCGGAAGAAGAGAGCAGCAAATCAATATTTTTCCTGCCCCAGATGCCCTTCTCCGCTTTTATTGAATAATTCAAAACCAGATCATTTTGTATCTGATATTCCCATCCAAGAGGTTCATTGTTGGTAGGAACAGCGTTGTGAAACGAACGCTGGACCCATTCACCATACGATTTTGGCCCGATGATTCCAATATCAAGTTCACTGGTTTGCCGGTAGTTATGATCAGGATCAAGGGTGATTTTGAAACTTCCAAGATACAGGTAGGCTGCATATGGACGATCACCATATAAAATCCCCCCTCTTTTTGTGGTCGAAGGGGTGTACATGTTCTGAACTACGGTAAGTCCGTAATAATTCTTTCCGGAACTCCAGTAAGGGATCATCATCCAGCGCACCGGATTCATGGCCAGACTCGGAGTGATGAGGTCAATTTTTATACCATTTGTATAAAAACGGTCTGTGTAGTCTATAATATCATTGTCGAAGTGAATTGATAAAAATGATTCACTGCTCAGGGTGATCATTGATGGTGATTTTTGAGTTTCGATGGGGGGAAAAAGGAAATTTTTACTGACCGGTTCATTGAGATCAAGGTCGATTCTGTTTGATCTGAGGAAATTTAACCGGTCGATAAATATTGAATCATTATTCCTTCTGAATATGTCACTGGACTTTTCGCCATCATGGATAGTTGGCGTTTTTTTTCTTTTTCCCTGACGGTTTGCTGAACTGATTTTTGTTCCTGAAGAATCTGCTGACCCGGGGAAATGCACTTTTTCCCCTGTTGAGTCACGATTTCCAGGCATAGCTGATGTTAGTCCGATGCCAGGTAGTACCGACAAAGTTCTCTTGTCGTCATGACTGCATTGGATGAAAATAAGGAGAAAAAAAAAGAAAGTTGTTTTTTTTTTCATTCAGACCACAAAGGTAAGCAATTACCAATTTTTATTACATTTACTGTTTCTTATCAAGATGAAAAGACTTCTTCTTCTCCTTGTTTTGTTTATCCTGGCAGTCTCCGCTTTTCCGCAAAAAACGCTGCTCATCGAAAAAATGGGTAGGTCAACAAGATATTTCTACCATACGGGTGATTATCTCAAACTCAGGGTTTCAAAACAAGACACACTGTTAAAGGGCAAGTTATGGTCAATAAGGGATAGTGTGATCTCTGTTGAAGAATTGCGGCCGTTCGATGTTCGCCTGACCGAAATCGGATCAGTGTATAAACGATTTTACTTCCCCAAAAAAATCGGGAAATATTTAGTTTATGGCAGTGCGGGTATTTTTACCATCATCGTAATCAATCACCTGCTTAACAATGAGCCGGTATTTAGTCCCGATTTGTTTATTATATCGGGTTCGATGTTAGGTGGTGGATTGATATGCCTTTCCCTCAGTCAGAAACGCTGTAAAATCGGTTATCGCTGGAAAATTAAAGTCCTGGATATTTCCGTAAATTAAAGTTCACTTGCAATCATCTCCTTAATGATGCCAGTCATAACAGGTTCAACGGCAGCGGCCGCGTCGATAACATGTTTGTGCGATATCACTACAATTTTTCCGGGAACCCCAAGATCTGAAATAATTGAAACCGCAAAACATTTCAAACCCATGTGCCGTGCAGCAATTACCTCAGGAACAGTAGACATGCCAACAGCATCTGCTCCGATCGTACGGATGTATTGATATTCGGCAGGCGTTTCATAGGTTGGACCGGAAACGGCAGCATAAATGCCATTTTGCAACTTGATGCCTTGTTTGATGGCAATTTTATTTGCCTTTTCTATAAGGGCAGGATCATAGGCATTGCTCATATCAGGAAAACGCACACCGATCTCATCTTCATTCTTTCCAATCAACGGATTGTCTTTCATGAGGTTGATATGATCGTTGATTACCATGATGTCACCAACTTCAAAATCAGGATTCACCCCGCCACTTGCATTTGAAAGGATCAGAAGTTCAATACCCAAAAACTTCATTACCCGCACCGGGAAGGTAATTTCCTGCATGGTATAACCTTCATAGTAATGGAATCGTCCCTGCATCGCAACAATCGCTTTCCCACCCATGATCCCGAAAATTAATTGTCCATGATGTCCCTGAACAGTTGAAACAGGGAAATTGGGGATAAATTCGTACGGGATGGTATGGTGGATATCGATTTCATTGACTAACCCGCCTAAGCCGGTTCCAAGAATAATTCCAATTTCGGGTTTAAGAGAAATCCTGCTTTCAAGATATTCTATCGTCTCTTTAAGTTTTTGCAACATATTTTAAAATCTCATTGTCAAAATTTTCTTTATCTGTTCCATGAAAATCGATCTCCATGGGAACGTAAAATAACGGTAAACTTTTCAGATTAGTGCTTAACCCGGGAGTTTTTAACCTCATCACATCTTTTTCAGTGGTAACTATAATTTTTTTCAGGGTAGGCAGATCATGGAAAGTTTTGATGATTTTTTCAATGTCATTCAGGGAATAAGGATGATGATCAGCAAATTTAATAACGATCAATTCCCTGCACATCCTTTCAAGATATTCCCGAAGAGGATAATCGTTCGCAATACCTGTAAAGAGAAGTATGTTCGATACTTTGGCCGGAAACAACAGGTTCAGCGGATCATATACTGCAATGGGTTCATTGTATTTTATAAAGGAAAAATATACCCGCTGGTGATTTCCTGGCCGTAAATCCTGCAAAATTCGTCGGCGTGTGATGGGAGAGAAAATTTTGGGTGTTTTTGTAACTACTATGATGTCGGCCCGCTTCACCCCGCATTTGAACTCACGCAGGGTACCCGTTGGAAGTATATAGTCAGCAGGGTAAAGCCTGTGATAATCCGTTAAAAGTATAGACAGACCGGGTTGTACATAACGATGCTGAAAAGCATCATCCAGAAGTATCACGTCCAATTCGGGATATTTCTTAAGAAGTAACGCTATGCCCCGGCTGCGTTTTTCATCAACCGCAACTTTGACGCTTTCGAACTTCTTAAGAAATTGTAAGGGTTCATCGCCGATATATTTAACATTCGACTCCTTCGAGGCAATGATAAATCCGCTGCTTTTCCGGCCATATCCCCGGCTCAGGGTTGCTACAGCCATCTTTGGAGATAAAAGTCTGATCAGATATTCAATATGGGGCGTCTTTCCTGTTCCGCCATACGTCAGGTTCCCTATTGAAATTACTGGGTTGTCGAATTTTCTGGAAGGCAATATATGCAGGTCAAACAGCCAATTCCTGATCTGCATGATCAAGCCATAGCACAAAGCAAAGGGATACAATATAACCTGGAAGATTCTTGTCATAATTGAAGCACCTAAATTATAAAAAAAAGTCACCCAAATACATTTTTTGCAAAAAAATGACCCTAACAAAACAGAAAATATTTAGGTGCCTGATGCTATAAATCAGGATATTGCTATTTCCCTTGCGAGAAACCTGATATTTTGTATTAATTCAGAAATACCAATATCGGGTTTGTTTGACTTCGGAACATAATCTGCAGCGCCGGCATCATGCAGCTTTATGGCAATTGCGGGATCATCAAAAGAGGCAAAAAAAATAACTTTGATCGAAGGTGAGATCTCTTTAACATGGCGCAGAAATTCAAACCCGGTTCCATCCTTGTGATTATAATCCGTAATGATAAAATCAGGAATGAGATTTTTTTTCATTCGGTATAAACACTCTTCAACGGATAGAAATGTGTGTACATTTATTAACTTGCTGAGCCCCAGGTAATATTTTATGAGACTCCGATGTACCGGGTTTGTATCAACAACAAAGACAACGGGTGTTTTCATAATCTCCCAGCTAATGTAGAATCAGATTACAAAATTTGCTCTTTTTATGATTGCCTCAAGATCATTCTTGGCATACTTTTAACCATTTTATGAACAGGGTTACGGAATCTTCATCGTTGAAAATGTGTACCTTTGATTTCGCAAAAACAATGAAAAATGAAAATTGCTGAAATCGGACAATACCTGGAGTCTGTTTCCCCACTTGCTTTTCAGGAAGATTATGACAATTGTGGTTTTTTGACGGGTAATCCGGAATGGGAATTTCAAAAAGCGTTGCTGTGCCTCGACCTTACCGAAGAGGTTATGATGGAAGCCATCCGGAAAAACTGCAACCTTATTATTGCTCACCACCCCTTTATTTTCAGGGGACTTAAAAAGCTGACTCCCGGTCAGCCGGAGACGACAATTATAACACTGGCAATAAAAAATGACATAGCAGTGTATGCAATTCATACGAATCTGGACAACTCACTGCATGGACTTAATGCGTATCTCTTTTCGAAAATCGGAATTTCAAAATATAAAATTCTCAGTCCGGGAATTGGATTGTTATCGAAATTGGTTACTTTTTGTCCGGTTGACCATGCCGGTAATGTCAGAAATGCCATGTTTGAAGCTGGTGCCGGGCATATTGGAAACTATAGTTATTGCAGTTACAATGTTGAAGGCGAGGGAACATTCCGTGCCTCTGATCTTGCAAATCCTTATGTCGGAGAGAAAAACAGCGTGCACGTTGAAAAGGAAATCCGCATCGAGGTCATCTTTCCCGGTCATCTTGAAAACAGGATATTGAAAGCCTTGATTGATGCCCATCCTTACGAGGAGGTTGCGTATGACATTTATCCACTCAAAAATGCCAATGCTCAATCAGGTGCCGGGTTGATAGGTGATTTGGAACAACCATTGGATCAGCCCCAATTTTTGGAGCTGGTTAAAAAGTCATTTGGAGTCCCTGTTATCAGGCATTCGGATTTTTTTTCAACGAAAATTAAAACAGTTGCTCTGTGTAGTGGTTCCGGCAGTTTTCTTATCGCGAAAGCACTGTGTTCCGGGGCAGAAGCATACCTTACAGCCGACCTGAAATATCATGATTTTTTTGGCTTGGAAAAAAAGATGCTCCTGGCTGATATTGGCCATTATGAAAGTGAACAATGGGTAAAAGAATGGGTTTTTACTACGCTTATCGAAAAATTTCCTACCTTTGCATTCCTTATTTCAGAAGAAAATACCAATCCGGTTAATTATTTTTAAAAATGTGTTTATGGCAAAAATGATAAGCAAGCCAATCGCTACTTCCAAACCTTCAAAATTGGCCAGGAAACCTGATAAAAAGGAGGCTGATCCTGCAAAAATAAATGTTGCAAAAATTGAAGAAGTGGCCGAAGAAAAACCGATCGTTAAGACTGGTATAAAAGCCAAATCAGAGGGCGTTGATGAAAAAGGAGAAGTTACGATTGAAAAGAAACTTATTGCATTGTATAATCTTCAACAAGTTGATTCTCAGGTTGATAAAATCAGAATCATCCGGGGTGAACTTCCATTGGAGGTTCAGGATCTCGAAGATGAAATTGCCGGATTGGAAACCCGTGTGGATAATTATATACAGGAAACACTTGTCATGGACAAATCCATTACGGATAAAAAAAATGCAATCAGAGATGCTTTGGTACTGATTAAAAAATATGAAGACCAGCAGATGAATGTGCGCAACAACAGGGAATACGATTCATTGACAAAGGAAATCGAATACCAGAACCTCGAAATTCAGCTTTCTGAAAAAAGAATTAAGGAGTATCTGGCCGGACTCGAACTTAAAAAGGAGGAGATCGAAAGTTTTCAGCAAGTTTTACAGGATCGTAAAAATGACCTTGAGATAAAGCGCAATGAATTGGATGACATCATCGCAGAAACCGAGAAAGAGGAAAATGATTTGATAACAATTTCCGAGGAGAACCGGCAATTTATCGAAGATCGTTTGCTTATGGCCTATACCCGTATCCGGAAAATTGCCCGCAATGGTTTGGCAGTTGTTCAGATTGAACGTGATGCATGCGGCGGATGTTTCAATAAAATTCCTCCACAACACCAACTTGACATCAGAATGCATAAAAAAATTATTGTTTGTGAATATTGTGGCCGTATTTTGGTAGATGATGGTATCGTGAGTGCAGTGCATTGATGACAACTGAATATATAGTGGGAAAGGCACCCCTGATCAGATATTTTCTGATGTTGGGTGCCTTTCTGATTTTTATGCCAGGGCTGCAGGCACAGTTCAATTTCGATGAGAATTGTCAACGCACATACCAGGCAATTTTATCCCTGCAGTTTTCTGAAGCCCACAGGCTTATTGAAATAGAAAAAGAGACAGATCCTTCCAACCTTATCCCGCTATATTTAGAAAATTATATTGATTTTTTGACCCTGTTCATCGGAGAGGATCGCAACGTTTATCACCTTCTTAAAGAGAACAAACCGGACAGGATAAGCAGGTTGGAAAAGGGTTGGAAAGATACACCGTATCATGATTTTTGTCTTGCAGAGGTACACATTCAATGGGCATTTGCCAGACTGAAGTTTGGGGATTATACTTCAGCAGCCTTTGAAATTCGAAAAGCACATGCACTATTTTCGGCAAATGAAACCAAATACCCTTCTTTTGTTGTCAATAAGATTGGACTTGGGATGGTGCATGTTATAGTTGGCATCATCCCTGAGAATTACAAATGGGTAGCTGACCTGATGGGTCTTGATGGATCAATGGAGACAGGGATAAAGGAGATTCGACAGGTTGCGGAATATACTGGATCAGATAAAATAGCGCTGCTCTATAAGCCTGAAGCTTTATTCTACCTTGCTTTCCTGGCAGCAAACCTGCAAAAGAATAAGAAGGATGCATTACCGGTGCTCAATCTGTTAAATAATCAGCACAATGACATTCAATCCCTTAAAAGCCCTTTGCTGATCTTTGCAAATGCATCTGTACTGATGAAAAACGGGCAAAATGATGAAGCTTTGGCTCTTTTGCAGGAACGCACATCGCTTTCACAACGGTATCCATTTTATTATCTGGACTATCTTGAAGGAATGGCTCGACTCAACACATTGGATTTTACCGCTTCCGGGTATTTTGAAAAATTCATTAAAAATTTCAAGGGGCAGAATTATTTACGCTCTGCTTACCAGAAATTAAGCTGGATTGCTTTGCTTAGGGGCGATACCGTCAAATTTCACCAAATCATGAGGCATGTTCAGGCAAAGGGAGTTTCAAACATCGATGAAGATAAACAAGCTGTTAATGAGGCAGAAAAAAATACACTTCCCAATGTAATATTGCTTCGTGCCCGGTTGTTGTTTGATGGAGGGTACTATAGCCGGGCATTGAATGAACTACTGTACAATAGCATCAAAGCAAGTGTTAAATCAAAACGGGACATGATTGAATACAATTACCGGTTGGGGAGGATTTATCATGAAACAGGTAATCTGACCAAAGCACTCGAATATTACCGGCAAACCATAAAACAGGGCAGCAAGGAACCCTTTTATTTTGCTGCAGGTGCTGCCTACCAGATGGGATTGCTTTATGAAAATACCGGCGACTGGGTAAAAGCGGATAGCGCTTATCATAACTGTTTATCAATCAATACCCGGGAATATAAAACCAGCCTGAACCAAAAGGCAAAGGCTGGTTTAATCAGGGTTGAAAAATTGTGTCTAAAACCTGAAGCCGATCGTCGTAGATAGTGTATTCGTATTGTATGTGACAGTAGTTGGGTTTACCATCGTCGGGTCATACAGATAGTATTGCTGGTCCATTTTAGTCCACACATAGGTTAAATCAGCAAAAAAATGTTTTACACGGTATCCAACTCCCCCTGATACCTGGTATCGCTCACTGTTGTTCATCTTCGATTGATATGGATTGCTGAAGTAAGCAAAACCACCCCTGATGCGAAAATTAAACAATCTCCATTCCGTGCCTACCCTGATGTTACCCCAGGATTTATAACTGTTCTTGATTTCGTTGTTCACATCAGTGTAACTGTCGTCAACTGAATTAAACCGTGCTTGTGAATAATTCACATACTCGTAATCGGCACTAACCAACCCGTATTGTCCAATGATAAAAGCAAGACCCCCCATTGCACGAAAAGGTGTGGTTAGCCGGTAATCATATGTTCCGATTGGAGAATATTGGATAGAATTCCAGCCCAGTGAGTCAACGAATGTTGATTGCATGCTGCTAAACCACTGGTCGCGCATGCTCGGATACCATGTTGGCGTATGGATACTGGCTCCGATCCTGAACCAGTCAGCCGGTTTATAGATCAGTCCGAACTTTAAATTGATGCCGGTTCCGCGTGTATGAAGGTTATACCGGTAATCGAGGGAGATAAAATTAGGAATGGTATCTTTCACATCGGATTCCTTGTAGATGCTGTTTTCATAGTAATTTATCGATGGAACCCCGAACGTTAGCCCGAAAAAAAGCTGATCGTTTAAATTTGCCCCAATGGAGAGATCAAGTTCGTTCATCGATCCGTATGTATCGATGGTTTTATCCTGAATGACACCTCCGTAGGCTGCATCACAGTAGTATTGTTTAGTGGTTTTATCAAAATAAACCAGGTTTGTTCCATAGGCCAGGCCAAAGTCGAAAGGATAGCTGTCCTGAACTTGCGCAGTATCAATTTGCCTTTCATTCATAGTGTTGGCATAGCTTTGCATCATTGAATTCTTCATGTTAACTCCATGAATGACGACCCTGTTGTTGAAATCGTTTTGCCGGTTAAATCCAATACCAACATTGACATTTCTCAGCACACCGCTTTTGTTTTTCGTATAGGGATTTATGTTGAAAATAAACCCGATATTCCCGATCCCGAAATTTATCCGGTTATCGCTGGCGGTCGAACCATTATAGCTGGTGGATGAGCTCCCGACGGTTGGAGCAATGGTAAAGGTCATTTCAGACGCGTTGTAAAGACCTATTCCTGCAGGGTTTGTGGCAAGTGATGAAAAATCTGCGCCAACCGCGCCAAAGGCTCCACTCAGTCCGTTAAACCTGGCCGTACCGCTGTATAAAACACGCGAGAAACGTAAGGCATCTTCCGCTGTTTGGGCATTTGCCAATGAGCAGGACAAGATGATCAACAAGGTTATAATGAATGATTTTTTCATTGATTTAAGTTTATTGGTTACACATGAGTTATCTGCGTCTCCCGCCACCTCCGCTGTTACCGCTACCTCCGGATGGTGCACTTCCGCTGTTTCCACCCGATCTCGCTGGTGCTGAATAGCTTCCTCCTCCATTTGAATTAGAAGGAGCAGAATAAGATCCACTGTTTCCCGAACGGGATGGTGCAGAGTAGGTTGAATTAGTGCGTGAAGGGGTCGAATTGCCCGATGAGCTCGATCTGGTTGGTGTCGTGTAAGTTCTGTTTGATGACGGTGGTGTATATTGACGGGTACCAGACCCTGTAGTGGTAGAATTACTCCTGATACCACTGTTTTGATTCGACGCCCTGGTAGTGCCAGGGTTTTGTGACCTTGGCGTAAGATATTCCTGACTGGATTTGGGTTGTCTGTAAACCGGTGAAGAATAACTTTGTGCAGAACCTGAACGCTGTGCAGGGGTTACATTTTCCGGTCTGACGTATCGTGGTGTTGGTGGTTGACGCTGCGTTGTACTTTGATTTTGAACCTGATTCCGTCCGGTACTTCTCTGGTAAATCGTTTGTTGGTTGTTTGCCGGCCTTGTATAGCGATATTTTTCCTGGTTTGCCGGAACAACTGGTGTTGAAGGTTTGGCGGTGTTTCTGGAATAATTGGGTGTGACTCGCGACCGGTCGTTCTGAATAACGTTGCCATTGACAGGGTTCGAAGAATTTCTGGAATTCATTGTACTTCTTCCTCCATCAGTCCGGTAAGTGGAATTTCTTGAACCATAATAGGTATTGGAATTATAATAAGGATATCCGCCATTATTCCAGTCATTGTATCCGTAACAATAACAGCATGGGCTGTACCATGGATTATACCATCCATAATAGGGGTAACCCCAACCATAGTTATATCCCCAGCCGGAATAGGGAAAACCCCACCCATAATCCCATCCCCAACTCGAATATGGGTAACCCCAACCCATGCCAAAGTACGAAGGGGAGTTATAGAACCCACCGTAGCCTGTACCCAATCCAAAGGAAATAGACACATTCGGATTGCTGCCTCCTTCGCTGGAATTTGAAGATCCGTCAGCAAAAGACTCATCAAAATATCCTTTGGTGGTATCTTTATTGCTGAATCGGCTGATCCTGCCAGAATAGGAATAATCGTTGTAATCATCTGCAAATGAAGATGAATTTGATTTTTGAACCTTCAATGTGTCGGGAGTTGTGATGACCTGGGCAGTTGTGGTTTGCGGTTTGGGGGTATTGGAAACCGGTTGTTCACTTCTTTTGGAGGAATAGTAAACATCATCGCTGACAGTGGAAGTTGCCTGTTTTTGTGTTGTACAGGCAACGGCAGCAAGGCTGATGATTGCGATAATCAATGCTGATTTTTTCATAAGGCGTTCACTTTTAAAATCTGGAAAGTCTGTTGTCTCTTTAGAATCGGGATATTTTTCGTATTTTTGCGCTCATATAAAGCAATGAATTATTAACAAATATTATACCAGTATTTAAATGGCGAAAGATTTCCCTACCCGCGCAGAAAATTATGCTCAATGGTATAACGATCTGGTTATTAAGGCCGATTTAGCTGAGAATTCTGCAGTACGAGGATGTATGGTGATTAAACCCTATGGTTACGCCATTTGGGAAAAAATCCAGGGTGTTTTGGATAAAAAATTTAAAGAAACAGGACATTCGAATGCTTATTTCCCGATTTTTATTCCAAAATCGTTTTTCAGCAAAGAGGCCAGCCACGTTGAAGGTTTTGCCAAAGAATGCGCTGTTGTTACACACTACCGGTTAAAGAATTCTCCTGATGGAAAAGGTATTATTGTGGATGAGGATGCGAAGCTGGAGGAAGAGTTAATAGTCAGACCTACATCAGAAACCATTATTTGGGATACATATAAAAATTGGATTAAATCGTATCGAGACCTTCCGATTTTGATTAATCAGTGGGCTAATGTTGTTCGTTGGGAGATGCGAACACGTCTTTTCCTCAGAACAACAGAGTTCCTTTGGCAGGAGGGACACACAGCCCATGCAACCAGGGAAGAAGCCGTTATTGAGGCCGAAACCATGCTTAATGTGTATGCCGACTTTGCTGAAAACTGGATGGCTATCCCGGTGATCAAAGGGACAAAATCGCCGGCTGAACGTTTCGCCGGAGCCATTGAAACGTATGCCATCGAAGCGTTAATGCAGGATGGAAAAGCATTGCAGGCCGGCACATCCCATTTTTTAGGACAGAATTTTGCAAAAGCGTTTGATGTAAAGTTTCTTAACCGGGAAAATCAATTGGATTATGTCTGGGCGACTTCCTGGGGAGTTTCCACACGGTTGATGGGAGCGTTGATCATGTCGCATTCCGACGATCATGGGCTGGTTCTTCCTCCAAAACTTGCACCGATTCAGGTGGCAATTGTTCCGGTATTTAAAACGCCAGAACAACTTTCACTGATTTCAAAGACAGTACTGCCAATTAAGAAGGCATTGGAATCCAAAGGGATTACTGTAAAATATGATGACCGTGACACGCATAAACCGGGGTGGAAATTTTCGGAATATGAGTTCAAAGGGGTACCAGTGCGCCTTACGGTTGGACCAAGGGATATTGAACAGGGAACTGTAGAAATTGCCCGCAGGGATACACTGGAGAAAGAGGTATTGCAACTTACGGATATCGAGAATAAAGTGATTCATCTGCTCGATCAGATACAGAAGAATTTATATGACCGGGCATTCTCTTTCCGTGAGAACAATACATACCGGGTTGATAGTTGGGAAGAGTTTAAAAATGTGCTGGATGAGAAAGGCGGTTTTATTTCCGCCCATTGGGATGGCACCGCTGAAACTGAGGTCAAAATCAAGGAAGAGACCAAGGCTACCATCAGGGTCATTCCACTTGACAATACTTTTGAAACAGGGAAATGCGTTTATTCCGGCAAACCTTCGAATCAACGGGTTTTATTTGCCAGAGCTTATTGACCTCACAATGGCAACACCTTACCCGAACCATTGATTTTTATGTTGATTGATTTTGGTTCTCCTTTATAATAAATGTTCCCAATAGAACCAATAGTTGCTTCAAGGTCGTTGACTGCCTGAACATAGCAGTCGTTCGATCCTTTGTTGGTAATGAATGTGTAACCGGTTTTCATATCCCTGGCATCATATAAACCATAATCGCCTGAGTAAACTGATGTGATGGCGCAAACCCCGTGAAGCCTGAAATCGACTGTCCCCATATTCAAGCTGAAACTGCCCTGCCAGAGGTCGAGCGATAGATTGATGGTTCCACACCCACCCCAGACCTCCAAACTTAATGAATCTTGTTTCAGGGTGCCTGAGGTACTGATATTCCCGGAACCATTGTAAATTATCTTCCACAGACTGTGGGTGGAAACAATTACATTGATAGGCTTGTTATAATCCCTGAACCAATTACATTTATTGTTGTTCCGGATCAGAAGTTGCCGGTCGACAACATTCGTTGTGATACCGCTGATAATGTTTTTGCCGGCTTCCACGATGACCTGATTGACGGAATCTGTGGTAATGATCAGGTTAACATTGTCCTGTAAATCAATCTGATTAAAATCGGGAATGTTCCGGGCCTGTTGGATTACCTGTCCGCTTGTTGAAATACAGACGCCTCCATCCTTTGCACATCCCGGAATCATGCATAGCATTCCCAGAAATAACAGGATATGCAATAGTATCTGCTTAACCGTTTTATCTGACAGTTTTTCTTCCATATTTTACATCAAATTTATAACCCAGACCCCAACCTATATAATCAGCTCTGCCCCAATGTACTTTGAGCATTACTGTTGCAAAAAAATCTTTTGAAAAGTCGTACTGAAGTGATAATTTTTCATAAAGTGGGCCATTGCTTTTTTCTTTGCCACCAAGATAACAGCCCAAATTGAAAACAAATCCAATTTTAGATATAATTAATTGATATGCAGCGTTTACACCTGGACGTATTATGCTCAATTTATTGGTTATCGGGATATCATGAATTTCAAGTATTTTTATTTGAGAAGGATCGTAGGAAAAATCGAGTCCCAGTCCGACTTTGCTTTTTTGGCTGATCCTGATGAGGGTATTTTCGAAAATATGATAAACAAAAAAATTCTGACCAAAAACAGCCTTCATGTTTTTAAATCCAAGCAGCCCGCCAACGTTGAATTCGATCGTATGACGGATTATTGCTTCAAATGGTTCGGTAGGAGCATAAAAACGATCATCAATATTCTGATTCTCTTTAAAGGGACGAAGAGCCACCCCGAAATTGATCAATGGGGCATTCAGACCATAGTTTGGTAGTTTAAGTGACCCATTTGAAAAATGTTGCAAACTGATCCCGGTGCTTAATGTCAAGAAGTAATTCACCCTGTACCTTGCCTCCAGCATCATATTGGCTGCAGCATTCAGATGCGATCCGATGGCCAGATTTTTATAATTGGTAATACGGTCAAATGGTTTTGTCACATATCCAAGGCCAAGGGCAAGACGGAACCCGGCTGTAAAATTCCGGTGTTTGAAAAGTGGGAAGTTGATAAAAGGCATCAATGCGAATACCTGGCCAAGAGAAGGATTATTGCCATAACCTGAACCAAAAAATGCCAAACCAATCAAGGGATAATTATATGCACGTTCCCATTTGCTTTTTCCATACGTCATTTTCTGAATGCTGATTTCGAAGGCTGGAAAATGTGCATTGAACAATTCAAGTTCAACGTGTTGGGCATATAAAAAACCGTAATGGAGTTTCCCTTCGATGACCATATTAGAAGAGAATAGTTTATGCTGAAACTGCGATGATCCATGTGTTGAAAACATGAATATCAGCAGCACAATGCTCGTGAAGCGATAGAGGGCAGACTTGAATTTCAATTTTTAATCAATTTCTGGCATGCCGGGTAACGGGTGACAAATTTATCATGAATTGTCCATTTGCAGGTACTTTCAACTACAATTCTGACTTATAATAACGGTACAAACTTGAAATGCTTACTTTTGCTGAAAATAATATTGATGGAAGAGAAAATCGCTGCATTTCAGAGGCTCCTTGAAATCATGGACGAGCTCAGAGCCAAATGCCCATGGGATAAGAAGCAGACCATTGAATCACTCAGGTACCTTACTATTGAAGAGACCTACGAGTTATCAGAGTCAATTCTACAGAAAGACATGGATTCAATAAAGAAGGAGCTTGGAGATTTGATGCTTCATCTTGTTTTTTATTCAAAGATTGCCTCTGAAAGCAATTCGTTTGATATCAAAGACGTAATCGAAAATATTATAGCGAAATTGATTCATCGTCATCCGCATATTTTTGGCAATGTTGAGGTGAAAGATGCCAAAGAGGTTCATGATAACTGGGAAAGAATTAAGTTGTTGGAAAAAGGGAATAAATCTGTTCTTTCGGGTGTGCCGGCAGGTTTACCTGCGATGGTTAAAGCCTATCGCATTCAGGAAAAGGCAAGCGGGGTTGGATTTGACTGGGAAAAACCAGAGCAGGTGTGGGAAAAAGTACTTGAAGAGTTGAATGAGCTAAAGGAAGTTGTTGAGGGAAAAGGCGACCATAAGAAAAAGGAAAACGAGCTTGGGGATTTGATCTTTGCCATTGTCAATTATGCCCGTTTTATTGAGGTGAACCCGGAAGATGCTCTGGAGGGAACAAACCGGAAATTTATCAAAAGGTTCAGGCATCTTGAAGAAAGCGCAAGGGAATTAAAGAAACCTTTGCATGAGATGACCCTTGCCGAAATGGATGTTTACTGGAATGAGGCAAAAAGGGCAGAATAGATCAGGATTGATTTATCGATGCAATTAGCGGTACGATAATATAGAAAAAAGGCTGTCCCAATATTTTGAAACAGCCTCTTCTCCGGTTAAGGGTCAGGTAAATCAGTGTTTACTCAGATAATCGGCAACACCTTCGGCGGTTGCTTTCATGCCATTGTCGCCTTTATGCCAGTTTGCAGGGCAAACTTCACCGTTTTCTTCAAAGAACTGTAGCGCGTCCACCATACGGAGAGCTTCATCAACACTTCTTCCAAGCGGGAGATCATTAACAACCTGGTGCCTGACGATACCTTGTTTGTCGATAAGGAAGAGACCACGTAAAGCAACAGGGCCTCCTTCGAATTCCATAATGCCGTCTTCAGTATAAACATATTCTCCGGCCAATACGTCATAGTTTGCTGAAATGGTCTTGGAAAGATCAGAAACAATCGGGAACTTCACACCCTTGATCCCGCCATTTTTCAGCTCAGTGTTGAGCCATGCCCAATGTGAAAATTTTGAATCGACCGAGCATCCTACAACTGCAACATTTCTTGCCTCGAATTCAGCTAATTTATCCTGGAAAGCGATGATTTCGGTGGGACAGACAAACGTGAAGTCAAGAGGGTAAAAGAAAAATACCACATGTTTTTTTCCGATGTATTGGGCAAGTGAGAACTTGTCAACAAATTCGCCGCCATTGATAACGGCTTCGGCTTCAAATAAAGGAGCTTTTTTTCCAACTAATACTGCCATAATGAATGATGTTTAAGGTTGAGTGTTTTTTTTGCAAAGATAACGATTATTTAGAAGCAGTATGAATAAAACGGCAGAAGAATAACGATTATTTAATGTCGGTAAAATCGAATTCAAGGGGTTTGTTGTCGCGGAAGTCAAACAGGGTAAGCTTACGCATTTCGAAGTAGTTTTGCCAGTATGTCTGCAATGCCATGTAATAGGCTTTTTCGGCACCGTCAGTTTCGATCTGGGCATTGTTCAGGTCGAGTATGCTGTTTATTTTTCCAATCAGGTACCGGCCTTTTGTTACATCGAAGCTTTTTTTTGCAACGGTATCGGATTTGGCTGCAATCCTGACCTGATTCTTTTGCATATTGAACTGAACCGCTTTAAGATAAACATTTTGTTTGAAATCGATATTTTCCTGATCAATGGAGTTTTTTACGATCTCTTCTTCCGACTCTGCCATTTTGATCTTTCCATGGGCCACGCCCCAATCGAGGATGGGAATAGTGAGTTCGACTGCGAGGGTTCGGTTGTCGAGTGGCTTGATATAGGAATCGGGAACCGTCGCCCCGGATTTTGAGAGCCCTATCTCTGCATGGATATTTGCATCAAAGCGATCCTCCATTTTTGCGGCATTAACCTGGCGGGCTGCTTCCAGCAGCCGTTTTTTAAAGTCAAGCGATGTTGATGAGTATTCGACGGCCAGACCGACTGAAGAGGTGGGGTCGATGGTAAAAAAACCAATATCTGCCGGGGCTACAAGACGCACCTGTTCGGAATTCTTAATGCGTACATAGGATTTGAAGCGGAACTGTGCATTTTCGAGATTCAGGTCGGCATTTTCGACAGCAGCCTGTGCTTTAAGGAAATTGAGTTCCATTTGCAACAAGTCGTTTTCAGCTATCTTTCCCAGCTGAAACCGGCCTTTGGCAATGCGGAACATGGTATCGTAATTGGACAGGTTAACCCTGGCGATTTTTTGTTCGACCTGGGCCTGTAAAAGATTAAAGAAATAGTTTATCGTCGTGATTGAGATCTGTTCAATGTCTTCAAGGTATTTCCGTTTTGCCTGAGTGTATTTCAGCGGCTGGATTTTCCGGTCCCACCTGAATTTATTAAATGTGAACAACGGCTGGTTGAGCACGACATTTATCGGAATACTGAGGAACGGATCGGAATTGCCCCCTGCCTGATTCCAGGTTCCCTCCAGCGAAGAATTGAGCGATATTGTTCCTCCCGTGATGCCTATTTGTTGCGTAAGCCCCAGGGACATTTTCGTACTCAGATATTGGGAACGAACATAAGACCGGTTTCCCGAGCTGTCCTGGTAAGTTGAAAAACCCTGGTTCAAATAGGGCAGGGTAGACGATAGTCCCAGGGCAGGCAGGTTGGAGGCGCGGTAGGATCTGAATTCCCAGTAACTGGTTCTGAAAACCTGTTTAGCATTCAATGCATCGGGAGAATTGGCTTTTGCGATTTCGATTGACTCCTGCAAGGTAAGGTATCGAACATTTCCCTGGCCGCTGGCATTCAGACTGCAGATTAGAATAAATGCAGTGCAGAAATGGATTAGCTGTTTCATTCGCATGGTCGTTTGGCTATTCATGTCGCAGAGATTCAACAGGGTCCTGACGGGCAGCTTTTTGTGAAGGCATATATCCGAAAATAATCCCGACAGAAGCTGAAACCCCAAAGGAAATGATTACGGAAAGCGGGGAAACGATGGTAAGGATATCGGTAAGTTCCATGATGATTTTAGAAAGGGCAAGCCCCAGAATGATCCCGATCATTCCGCCGCTGATGCTTAACAATGTAGCTTCTGTAAGAAATTGCAATACAATATCGCGTTTTGTGGCGCCAATGGCCTGGCGGATGCCGATTTCCTTGATGCGTTCCATTACTGAAGCCAGCATGATATTCATGATGCCGATTCCGCCGACCAGCAATGAGATACTGGCAATGGCACCCAGAACAATGTTAAAGATATCTTTTGTGCGTTGTTCCTGCTTCAGTAACAGTTCAGGGACTTTTATTTCAACATCCTCCACACCGGCATGACGCCGGATCATCATCTTTTTCAGGATTTCAACTGTCGGTCCGATTTCGCTGCTTTCCTTCACCTGAACTACGATTTTATCAATCTGGCTGAAACTTTTATCTGCTCCTACATCGATATTCATGCCATTGTTATCATCAGAATAGTCATTACTGCCATGAATGGAGGCTGCGGTAATCATTGAACGGTCCCTGAACCGGCGCAGTAATGTTTGTATAGGAGCATAAACAGAGTTGTTGTAGTCAGAAATGCCGAGGTTGTCGATGCTTGACTGGCTGACTTCCCTTTTTTTCAATACCCCGATGATCCGCAACCAGATCGGACCGCATTTGATGTCTTTCCCTTCTGCTTTTTCAGTAGGGAAAAATTTGGATTTGATCACGGGGCCTATGATGCAAACGGCTTTTCCGTCTTTAAGCTGTTCATCGTTGAACATATGGCCTTCCTGAAGATCCAGGGCAAAAACATGAAAGAAATCGGGAGTAACACCTACAAATTTAGATGAGGTTTTAATGCCATCTTTGACAATGTCGGTTTCATAAATCACCTCAGGGCTTACTTTTGACACTGTCGGAATGAATTCTTTGATGGCTTCGGCATCTTTTAGGCTGAGTCCGGGCGAAAATTTTCCTTTATTCTTGTCTGTATTCTGCTCTGACGACTGGGAATTTTGATCTCCTGATTGAGATGAAGTATTTTTTTGTTTTTCAGATTTGGGAACAATAAGGATGTTGTTGACCCCTACGAGTTTCATCTGGTCGAGAATCTCTTTTTTAGCCCCGTTTCCGATGGCCATCATGGTGATGACTGCGGCAACTCCGAAAATGATGCCCAGGGCGGTGAGAATTGATCTGA
>CAIYES010000163.1 GCA_903925275.1 uncultured Bacteroidales bacterium | reverse complement strand
CCAGTAACAGGTATATGGCGTTGCGTCGAAAGTATAGTGTCAGTTTACCGGTCACAGATAATATTTTTTGTTGTGGACATAACCGGTTTTACAGATCTTTTTATTGGTTCCATCAATGCATTCGGAAAAGAAGCCGTCGGAAATAAGGACGGCTTCATGTAGAAATTTTAACAATTTATTCAATGGTTCATTATAACCAACGGCTTATCCCATTTTTACGACAAGGTCGGCAAGACGCTGTGAATAACCTGATTCATTGTCGTACCAGGCAATAACTTTTACGAGATTTCCGCCAAGGACTTTTGTCAGTTCTGAATCATATATTGATGAATGAGGATTCCCAATAATGTCGCAGCTTACCAAAGGTTCGTCAAGATATTGGAGGATTCCTTTCATGGGACCATTTGCCGCGGCTTTCATGGCCGCATGGATTTCATCTTTGGTTACATTGCGGTTAAGTTCACAGGTCAGATCCACCAGCGATCCGTCGGGAGTAGGAACGCGTACAGCAAAGCCATCCATTTTTCCTTCAAGTTCAGGAATAACCAGTCCGATGGCTTTTGCAGCGCCGGTTTTGGTTGGAATGATTGAAACAGCAGCTGCGCGTGCCCTGCGGAGATCCTTGTGTGGCGCATCTAAAATAATCTGATCATTTGTATAACTGTGAATGGTATTCATCAGCCCTTTTTTAATCCCAAAACTGTCATTCAACACCTTGGCAATCGGTGCCAGGCAGTTTGTTGTACATGAGGCATTGGATATCAGCTTCATGTCGGAAGTCATCTTTTCGTCATTTACGCCCAGAACGATAGTGGCATCCACATCTTCCTTGCTGTCTGAAGGAACTGACAATAAAACTTTTTTCGCACCTGCAGTGAGGTGTTTGCTCATTTTTTCGCGGTTACGGAAGATCCCTGTGCATTCAACTACGATGTCGACGCCAAGCGCAGCCCATGGCAGATTTGCCGGATCTTTTTCGGCCATCACTTTAAACCTGTTTCCATTGACAATCATACTGTCGCCATCCACGGCAACTTCGCCCGGAAATTTTCCATGAACGGAATCATATTTAAAAAGATGTGCCAGTGTTTTGGCATCAGTAAGGTCGTTAATTGCAACAACCTCAACATTGCTTTTTGCTAAGAGTGCACGGTAGGTGAGACGCCCGATGCGCCCGAATCCGTTAATTCCAACTTTGATAGTTCCCATAATTGTTGTTGATTTATTTTAAAATAAACATTATCCGAATTAGCCGGTAAAATTACGGATTTATACATTAGTAAAAAAAAACGGATTAAAATTATGCCGGATTCGAATAAAAGTAATAGCTTTAACATCAGTAATTCACATACATGAATATAATATATGTTGTTTCTGATGGTACCGGTCGTACCGCAGAGCAAATACTGATGGCAGCCCTGACTCAGTTCCCCGGAACCAGTACGGAGGTCATGCTAAAAGGAGAGGTGCGCTCAGAGCGGCAGATTGAAGAAATCGTTGCCGAAGTGGCTGCCTGCAAGGGTGTAATCGTTCATACGTTGGTTTCGGACATGCTGCGAGAGAGCATCTCACGGATAAGCCGCATTCATAATATTGACGCCATCGATCTGATGGGGCCCCTTTTATCGCGGTTAACGCATCACTTTGCAGATTCTCCCACGGGTGAACCGGGATTGTTTTTCAGCCTGAACAAAGAGTATTTCAAGCGAATCGATTCGATGCAGTTCGCATTTAACCACGACGACGGTCAACGTGATCATGAATATGAAAAAGCTGAGATTGTGCTGATTGGGGTTTCACGCACGTTCAAAACACCACTCAGCATCTATCTGGCGTTTAAAGGATGGTTTGTAGCCAACTATCCCATCGTTATGGGTGTTGATCTGCCTGAGTCACTTCCAAAAATGCCGTATGGCAGCGTATTTGGACTCACCACCCAGGCACACGATCTTTCGAACCTGCGCCTCGTGCGTCAGCAGTACCTTGGCGGTTCGACCGGCGATTATTCATCTCTGGATTTTGTCCGTAAGGAGCTGAATTACGCTCAAAACATTTTCAACCGCTACGAGTGGCCGGTTATCCGGGTCACGAATAAACCCATAGAAGAGATCGCATCAGAAATCATTGCCATCAAACGCCGGATAAGCCAACCGGAGTCCGATAAGAAAAAAAACAATCCATAACAGGCGAAACCTGCCTTATCTTAAATAATTACCGTAATTTTGCCTGAATACGCTTCTTCAATCAATCTCGTAATGTCTAAAACTAAATACATTTTCGTCACAGGTGGTGTTACCTCTTCACTGGGAAAAGGGATTATCTCTTCCTCTATTGCTAAATTGCTTGTTGCCCGCGGTTTTTCAGTTACAATCCAAAAACTTGACCCCTACATCAACATTGATCCCGGAACGCTTAATCCATATGAGCATGGCGAGTGTTTTGTAACGGAAGACGGCGCTGAGACCGATCTTGACCTTGGTCATTATGAACGGTTTTCGAATGTTCCTACTTCGCAGGCAAACAATGTGACTACAGGCGTTATCTATCAGTCAGTCATAACCAAGGAGCGCAAAGGCGAATATCTTGGAGAAACAGTCCAGGTAATTCCTCATATTACCGATGAGATAAAATACCGCATTAAACTGCTTGCAAACCGCCGCAATTATGACTTCATCATCACGGAGATCGGTGGAACGGTAGGCGACATTGAATCGTTGCCATTTATTGAAGCCGTGCGACAAATGCGTTGGGAACTGGGGAATGATTGTGTTGTGGTTCATCTTACACTGGTCCCGTTTCTTGCGGCTGCCGGTGAATTAAAAACCAAACCCACCCAGCATTCCGTAAAAACCCTGCTGGAATCAGGGGTTCAACCCGATATCATTGTTTGCCGCACCGACAGGCATATCTCAGAAGGTATCCGCAATAAAATTGCCCTTTTCTGCAATGTCAGTCCATCATCGGTCATTGAGTCTATTGATGCCGAATCTATTTATGATGTGCCGATCCTGATGCGTGAGGAAAATCTTGATCTTGAAATTCTGAAGAAGACCAAAATGCCTTGTGACCAGGAACCCGATCTGGTAGATTGGGAACAGTTCTTATATACCATGAAACATCCGTCGAGTGAAGTAAACATTGGCCTTGTTGGTAAATATGTTGAACTGAAGGATGCTTATAAATCAATCAACGAATCCTTTATTCATTCGGGGGCATCAAATGGCGTTCGCGTGAAGGTACAGACTTTCCATTCCGAATTTCTGGATGATACGAATGTGGCTGCAAAACTTGGCGGCCTTGACGGCATTCTCGTGGCCCCCGGTTTTGGCGAGCGCGGCATAGAAGGTAAAATTGCCTCCATCCGGTTCGCCAGGGAACAAAAAATTCCCTTCTTTGGCATTTGTCTTGGAATGCAGTGTGCGGTGATTGAATTCGGACGGAATGTCCTTAATTTTAAAGGAGCCCATTCAACGGAATTCAACAAGGCAACTCCCTATCCGGTGATCGACATGATGGAGATGCAAAAGAAGATTTCCGGTCTGGGTGGTACGATGCGCCTTGGATCATATCCCTGCAGATTGAAGGCTGACTCTTATATTTATCAGGTATATCAGCAGGAAAATATTACGGAAAGGCATCGCCACCGCTATGAATTCAACAATGAATACATGGAAGTCTACCGTAAAGCAGGCATGCGGCCGGTGGGGATGAATGAGAAGGACAATCTGGTCGAAATTATTGAATTGATCGATCATCCCTGGTTCATTGGCGTTCAGTTTCATCCCGAATAT
>CAIYES010000162.1 GCA_903925275.1 uncultured Bacteroidales bacterium | reverse complement strand
TTTTGGTCAAATTCAAAATACCTCGTAATCGTTGTTGAATAAGACTATCAAAGAAGAATAAGGGGGCATCGTACAAGGATGCCCTTTTTTTTGATCTTTGCCATCAAACTATTCACAATTTAGCCAATCACCCCTTCTCCTTCTATGTGGAGGAGGCAGTGGGAGTGTTTTTTAAAACCATCAACACTATGCGACATTTTTTATTATCTGTAATCCTGATTCTCGGCTTGACGGTTGACTTACATGCTCAGAAAGCCAAA
Organism: uncultured Bacteroidales bacterium; assembly: GCA_903925275.1. GTDB lineage: Bacteria > Bacteroidota > Bacteroidia > Bacteroidales > FEN-979 > CAIVAT01. The sequence continues at coordinate 29,414 of CAIYES010000162.1, read as the reverse complement.
GAGAACCAGTTTAAAATTGCGTTTTACAATACTGAAAATCTTTTCGATACAATCGATGATCCGCTTAAAGGCGACAACGATTTTTTACCAACGTCAAAAGTGGCATGGACCAGCGATCGGTACAATCATAAAATCCTTCACATAGCAAAGGTATTGGTCGCCATCGACAGTTTGAACCTTCCGGCCGTCATCGGCCTGGCAGAGGTGGAAAATATCGCGGTATTAACCGATCTGATCAATAAAACCCCTCTGAGGAAAGGGAATTACCAGGCAATCCTCGAAGAAGGAAGTGATCCAAGGGGTATTGATGTTGCATTAATTTTCAGGAAAGATGTGATGCATTATGTTGGCCATAAAGCATTTCCGGCAGCCCTGACCTTCAACACCCGTTCGATCCTGTATGTAAAGTTGATGGATGCAAAAAAAGACACTTTTCATATTTTTGTCAACCATTGGAAATCGCGCGAAGGTGGCAGCAATGAGACCGAAACGAAACGGATTGAAAATGCTGCTTCGTTAAAACATCTCACAGATTCTGTCCTGGCACGGAATTCAAAGGCCAACATTGTGATTATGGGCGATTTCAACGATGAACCCGGCAATAAGAGCCTTGCAGAAACACTGGGTGCATTAAAACCGGATCAAAAAATTACGCCAACCGGGCTCTATAACCTGATGTACCTGCGGTTTTTAAACGGAGAAGGCACCTTGTATTATAAAGATTGGGATTTGTTTGATCAGATAATCGTTTCAGGAAATCTGTTGTCAGAGAAAAAACACGGGAAAGGAGCAACGATCCTGCCTCCATATTCAACGATCTTTAAACAGGATTGGATGTTGTATAAAAATAAAGCAGGAGATATGGCACCTGACCGCACTGCCAGTTCAAAAGAATATTTCGGAGGCTTTAGTGATCACCTACCGGTGTATGTGCAAGTGACAAATGACAAGTGACAAGTGACAAATGACAAGTGACAAGTGACGAATGACGAATTGAATGTTGAGTCCTCATCGAAAGAATTTCACAAGCATGATTAACCAAATTTTTCTACTTTTTTGGTTCTCCCCGTTATAAAGAAATTCCTACCTTTGTTTCCACCTTTTAACCTTATTACCATGGATTTACCCTTTGCCGAGTCATACAAAATCAAGATGGTTGAACCGATCCGCAAAAGCAGCCGCGAAGAACGTGAGACATGGATCAAAAATGCAACATACAACCTTTTCAAGCTACGAAGTGACCAGGTTTTTATCGATCTGCTTACCGACTCTGGTACGGGTGCAATGAGCGACAGGCAATGGTCGGAAATGATGCTGGGCGATGAGAGTTATGCTGGTGCATCGTCCTATTTTAAAATGAAAGATGCCATACAATCAGTACTCGGTTTTGATTACTTTTTACCCACCCACCAGGGTCGTGCTGCCGAAAATGTATTGTTTTCGGTACTCATCAAAGAGGGTGATATCATCCCGGGAAATTCTCACTTTGATACCACAAAGGGGCACATCGAATACCGCAAAGCCATCGCAGCCGACTGTACCATTGATGAGGCTTTTGACACAACCCTGTCGCACCCGTTTAAAGGCAATGTTGACGCGGTGAAACTTGAAAATATACTGAAATCCAAGGGCGATAAAATACCTTTCATCATTGTCACCATCACCTGTAACTCATCGGGTGGCCAGCCTGTTTCGATCGAGAACCTGAAAATGGTGCGGCGTTTAGCCGATAAATATGGAAAGATGGTTGTGTTTGATTCGGCACGCTTTGCTGAAAATGCCTATTTTATCAAATTGCGTGAAAAGGGATATCAGGATAAAACCATTCGTGAAATTGTACTTGAAATGTTTGCCTGCGCCGATGCCATGACGATGAGCGCCAAGAAAGACGCCATTGTGAACATGGGCGGATTTATTGCGATGCGCAGCAAAGAGTTGCACGCCAAAGCCAGCGTGTACAACATCATGTTCGAGGGATACATTACCTATGGCGGAATGTCGGGGCGCGACATGAATGCCCTCGCCCAGGGACTTTTTGAAGGCACTGAATTCGACTACCTGGAAACCCGGATTAAACAGGTGGAATACCTTGGGAAACGACTCATGGATTTTGGAATCCCTGTACAACAACCCATTGGCGGACATGCGGTTTTTGTAGATGCAAAGCGGTTTTTACCTCACCTGCCCAAGGAAGAATTCCAGGCACAAACCCTCGCTGTTGAGCTTTATCTGGAAGCTGGGGTGCGTGGTGTTGAGATCGGCGCCCTGCTGGCCGACCGCGACCCGGTTACCCGTGAAAACCGATATCCGGCATTGGAACTCATGAGGCTGGCTATCCCACGCAGGGTCTACACTAACAATCACATGGATGTAGTTGCTGTGGCCCTCAAAAATATCTACGACCGCCGCGATTCCATTCGCAAAGGGTTAAAAATTGTAGATGAAGCGCCAATCATGAGACATTTCACGGTTTCACTTGATCTCGCCTAAACAGAACCAGGTACTTTGAGCAAACCCAACTGTTTAATGATGAATACCGTTACTTCATAGTGTCTTCAGATTCACATTTCATATTTCACATCTCCCATTCGGCTTACCAAATCCGAAATCTGAAATATGAAATATGAAATGTGAATTTTATGCTGTGCTACCTTTCCCCCTGGAAATTCTGCTTGATCAATAATGCTTTGGCATGTACCAACATTGCATACCTTTCTGCAATGAATAGCATCAGCTTACACTGACGAAACAAGGCGGAACCCCATGTTGTTACCGCGGCGGCCGGGAGCGTTGCTGCTTCGGTTCGCCGACCTGCAATTGCGTGAATCGTAGGCCCAGCTTCCGCCCCGGTATACCCGGTCGGACCCTGTCGCCGGACCTTTGGGATCCGTTTGAGGCTCATCAGGATAATCGCCATACCAATCGTTGCACCATTCCATCACATTGCCATGCATATCATACAATCCCCAGGCATTGGGAGCAAAACTTCCCACAGGCATTGTTTTTTCCCTGTATTCGCCCTTGATATTATCAGTATACGGATAATTTCCATTATAATTAGCCTGCAGGGCAGATAGATTGCTGCCTGTATTGAATGGCGTTGTTGTTCCGGCCCGGCATGCATATTCCCACTCTGATTCAGTAGGCAAACGGCAATTCATCCATTCGGCAAAGGCGTTTGCATCATTCCAACTGACATGGATAACCGGGTTATTGTAATCCGTTACAGGACGCGGATTCCCATTTACATCACATTTCCAGTTCACTCCTGCCCTGGAATTCCATTTCGAACCTTCGAGTATCACACTACCACCCGACTGGCCTGTTCCTTTTTCGGCATCTGTAATATAGCCTGTGGCATCAACAAATGTTTTAAACTGCCCGACTGTTATCGCGAAGATACTCATCCTGAAAGCACTCAGCGTTACCTGATGCTGTTTCTCGTCATCAAACCTTTTTACTTCACTTTCAGGGCTACCCATGATAAACATGCCGGCAGGGATATCAGACCATTCGATAACAGGCTTATCAATTGAAGAAATGTCACTTCCGGATGCCGAAGCATCAGCAGTATCGGAAAGCAATTGAATACCGGGCTTTAGCAGCCGGTACTTCTCTTGCAGCAGATTATTAAGTTTTAATACAACTTCCAGCAGATTTTTCTCGGAGGGGCGCTTTTCTGTGGAAAGATAAACTGAATAAATATCCCTTAATTCATCCCGGGTTAATGAGTCCACTATTTCCGGATCAAAAGTAATCTGAAAATTGGCGAGCCGTTCGATCAAAGCAAGCCGCTCACATTTCATAGCAATTTCAGAAGAAATTGTACAGGAGGACGGAGCACTTGCAACGCATTGGCACAGATTTGGCCCCTGGTGTCCGATGTCAAAATCAAGCATGGGCTGAGCTGGTGACCAACCCGGCATTACACTGCAAATCTGTTGGTTAATCAGTGTGTTCAGAATGGAACGCTCCTTGTCATCAACTCCTCCGACAAACCGGGTGCGGTTCTGATTCGTCGTTCTGCCAAAATGCTCAATATGGTAAATATCATCAGGGTTGATGTTCTTGCGTTTTAATCCCTGGGATTCAATTCTCAGATAAATATCCGCGTCGTCCCAGCCATAGGATGTGATGAATTCGTTATACCCATTGACTTTAAAGAAATCTTTGCGGTATAAATAAAGGCTGCCGTTCAAATGGATTTCATTGTCATTCCTTGCAATATCCATGTTCCCGGTAAAAAAGTTCCAGGGAGTGAGCTTGTGATGTTGAAAAAAATCGGGCAGGACTTTTATGTCAGAATCGACTTTAAGAACTTTATCCTTTGACGAAAGCCTTGCGGCTAGGTTATAAGCATAGGAAAGGATCCATTTTGGTTGATTTTTTACAACTGCAAGAAATATTTTTCCATTCTGGTACTTTTGCACCAATGGCTCCAGTGATTCATCGGAATCCCAATCCAGGATGATAATCTCATCAATCTGTTCATGGGTGATCCATGTTTTTAAGGCTTCTTCAAGGGTTTCCTTCCGGTTTTTCACGGCAGTGATAAGAGAAATCCCCTCTTCGATTCCATCTTTGAATGGATTCAGGTTTAATCGGTCGCGAGTGTTGGTACTGGTCATGTTTATTGCAATAACCCGATCATTGTTTGACTAAGATTATTTTCTGCGGGGAATGCGATTGAAAGCATGCCTCCGGGGATTTTAACCGACAGTGCCGTGTACACCGATAGTTGTGCAAACCGGCACCGGCGTATCAGTTGCGGTTCTTTTGATAGTGTTTCCACAGATACAATCTCATACCACGCTGCCGGCACGCGAAATCCGAGGCCAATGGCCTTTCCAGCAGCCTCCTTGGCCGTCCAGAGGAGATGAAAAAGTTCCAGGGGATCATCTTCAACCGCACACAGATTTTTTTCAGAAGGGCTGAGTATGGAGGCTATGATGTCCCTGTTTTTCTCAGTGATGGTTTCCACATCAATGCCCATGGGAACAATCAGCGGGAAACATAATCCGGCATTCCACTCATCATTATGGGAAATGGAGACGCCGTAAGGCTGAGGCAGATCGCACAGCACCGGTTCGCCGATGGCTCCTATTTTTATCCGGCAGGCTGCTGATGGAATAGCCGGAAAAACCTGATTAATGGCCAACTTCCCCGCCATCCTTCCGTTCAGAAATGATCTTCTGCGGATTGCTGAAGCGTATCCGGCTCCGGTTTTCAGCTCTTCCGGATGAAGCAGCATGTGGGTCTTAACATAAAACTCTTCGTCGCTTACTGAAGAAAAAAGTGCGAGGCCTGCCGACAGTTCTTCATTTCCAAAAGAAAAGCGTATCGTTGATTGAAAAATTTCGTTGGTTTTTTCCATATGGTAATCATTGATACGTTCTCCTGTTATCAACCTGAAACCGACCATTTCATTAAAGCATTCGCAATTTGTTTAACGAAGGGTTGAGCTATAATGGAAACATGATTGCCTTGAATATTGGCAATCTCAAAATCTTTTTTAATCCAACGACCCCAGTCAAGGTCGGCGGTTCGATGCGGAATTTCGGTTTGGTTATCGAACGGCGGTAACGAATCATCGGCACGGATCAGCAGTGTTTTTCCATCGAAAGAGCCCAAACGGCAGGCAGCAGTGATTTCATTATGATGAATCATCAGCTCCAGATATCCGTGAAAATCTTCAATCCTCATATCGGATGGGACCAGGTTAACCGACTTAAAAGCCGTCAGAAAGACTTCGGATTGCTCTGCTGAAGTCTTTCCTTGAAGACTTTCCGGGCAGATTCCAAGCGGGCGTCCTACAAGCAAGGCTACTTTCCCGGCAAAAACCAGCATCCGGTCAACCGGGTCAATGGGTTTGTCATCCTTCAGGACGGATTCTTCAACTGGCGCCATCTGGTCGATGATCATCAGCCGCGGATTCTCTCCCGATTTTTCTCCAACCTGCCTGGCCATTTCAAAGGCGATCAGCGCCCCCATCGACCATCCTGCGAAAATCACATCATCCTTGCACTCAGGTAAGCTGATCTCTTCAAGGTAGAAACCGGCCAAATCGCCTACGGTATCAACCTTTTTTCCGTACAAACCGGTCGACTGCAGCCCGTAAACAGAATACTCGTTTCCCAATTCTTTAGCCAGTTCATAATAACAAAGTACATTCCCGCCGGCGGGATGTACCAGGTAAACTTGTTTTCTTCCAGACCCAGTCCGGATGGGAACCAGGGAAGCGGGTTCCTGAATTCCGCTTGATTTGCGGATAAGGTCAGCCAGCAAAAGTACGTTTCCACGCTCAAACAAGGTAGCCAACGGAAGGTGAATGTGAAATTCCCTTTCAATAGCGCCAAACAACCGGATAGCCAGAAGAGAATGGCCACCCAGATCAAAAAACCCATCTCCGATACCTACCTCTTCCTGCTTCAGTATCTCCCTGAAAATATTTACAAGCCTGAGCTCGGTGAGGTCGCGGGGCGGAAGGATGGATTTCTTCACTCCCCCTTTACTGGCAATCATCCGGTTCAGAGCCTTCAAATCGGTTTTTCCGTTTGATGTGAGTGGAAAACGCTCCACGACATGCACAACCGATGGGATCATGTAAGACGGAAGATGACGTGAAAGCCATTGACTGAGCGCATGTTCATCATACTCAACGCCCTGCCTGAGGCGAATGACAGCCTGCACCGAGCTTACCGAAGAAACATTTTCAGGAACAGGCACCACTGCCTGTTCAACAGATGGAAAAGCGTTCAGTACATTTTCAATTTCCCTGGTCTCAACCCGGTAACCTCTTATCTTTAACTGATGATCCTTACGCCCCTGGAACTCCACTGAACCATCTTCGTTCATCCTCCCGACATCACCCGTGAAGTACATCCGCTCACCGGGCTTTGATGGACTGTCAGCAAATTTTTCACGGGTCAATTCAGGCTGGTTCAGGTATCCTTGTGAAACATTCTTTCCAAGGAGGACGATTTCCCCGTGTATGCCCTTGGGCACCAGGCGATGACCCGGATCAACAATCGATACTGCTGTATTAATCAAAGGGAATCCGATCGGAATGACGGAACTTTCATAAAATGTATTCAGCGGGATCTCCCAGGTCAAGGATCCTATCGTTGCTTCGGTAGGGCCATAATGGTTGATGATTCTTAGTTCCGGTGCAATACCTCTGACAAGCCTCACAATTTCAGCAGTGCATTTTTCACCGCCTAACATGAGTAGTTTTCGCGGCAATACATTTTCTGCTTTTGATGAATGGAGCAGACTCATCAGGTGGGAAGGGACAATTTTCAGACAATCAACAGGTCTCTGGATGAACCAATCCGCCAGCAGAGAAGCATCGGTGGCATGATCTTCGGGAATAACCACGACTTCACCTCCGTGGATCAGTGTCGGAAATATCATGGTGTTGCCCAGATCGGCCGCAATGGATGAAATAGTAGCAAAGGAATCGCCTGCCTTCATGTTCATCCGCTGCCAAACGGCTTTAGAATAATTCAGAAGCTGGCCGGATGCAATGCAAACCCCTTTGGGATTCCCGGTGGTACCGGAAGTATAGATAACATAGGCCAGGTCATCGGGGCCGGGGAGTTCCGGTCCAGCAATGGATCCCAGGGACCCTGCATCGTGCATCGTCCTGATATCATCCTGTTCAGCCATCATATCGCTGAACAATAAAACAGGAATGCCTTTCCCGGATGCTGCCTGCGACAACTCCTCTGTGCTGACAATAAGTTTCAGACCGGCATCTCCGGCGATGAATTTCATCCGTTCCTCCGGGATATTCATATCCAGCGGGACATAGGCAGCTCCGGCTTTGAAAATTCCCAGTATCGATGTAATAAGCGATGCATTGCGGGGAAGCAGGATACCCACCAGGTTTCCCTTTGCTATGCCATGTTTGTGGAGTATGTTTGAAAAGTGATCGGAATTTTTATCAAGTTCCCGGTATGTCTGTTGCCGATTGATATCGCGCACTGCCATGAAATCAGGTGTTGCCCTGACCTGTGCTTTGAATTCACCCAGCCAGGTAGCTGGTAACGTACTGCCGGTCTCGGTATAAACTGAGGTGTCAGCGATCCGCTGGGAACCTTCGTTTCCGGGGAAATAAACCAGCCTGCCATATTGTTCTTCGGGATGGCTGATGATTGAATTCAGCAGAATTTTATAATTGACCAGGAGTTTCTGAATTGTCAGCGGAAGGAAGATATCGCAGGGATAAGTTACCGAAAAGATCAGTTCATTGTTGGCTTCCTCAACCCAGAAATTCAGATCAAATTTTGAGAAGGAATAATCTAAACTTTCGGGTTTGACTGTTAATCCTTTGACAGCATAAACAGCGGGGAAATTCTGATGAACAAAATGAACCTGAAAAACAGGGTTTGTGTTCAGGTTCCTGTCGGGATTCACCTCTTCGATTAGTTTCTCAAAAGGAAGTTCCTGCCGGAGAAACGCCTGCAGACAATTGGTTTTTATTCCCTTCAGAAATGTTATCGCAGGCTCTTTTTCATCTATTTTCACCCTCAGCGGCAATGTATTTATAAACAGTCCCATGGTTTGCTGGAATGAATGCTGGTTGCGTCGGGCAACAGGCACACCGATCATTATTTCCTCCTGACCGCTGTATTTCGACATCAGCAGTCCAAAAGTGCCGAAAAACAAATGAAACATGGTCAGGTTTTCGCGTTGACAGAATTGCTTGAATATTTCCGTCTCTGCTGCTTTCACGGAAAGCACCTCTTTACTACCACGATGCGACATGATGGCTGGCCTTGGAAAGTCGAGGGGCAACCGAAGCGGTTCCGGTATGCCGGCCAGCTTATCTTTCCAGAAATCAAGCTGCTCCTTGTATGCGGAAGTCCCCATCCATTCTTTTTCCCATTTCACAAAATCGATGTACTGGTACTCGGGGAAAGGGAATGGGGAAAGTTCTTTGTTTTCCAATGCGGCATAGGTCATTGGAAGTTCTTTCGCAAACAAGGCATTCGACCATCCGTCGGAAATAATATGATGGGGGTTGATCAGAAACATGTATTCCAGATCACGCAGATGGAGTACTTTGAACCTTAGCAAAGGAAGTTGGTCGAGGGGGATGGCGGTTTTACCATGTTCAACTGCTTTGGCCATCGCCATGGATTCCCTTTCGCCATATGGAAGATGGCGGAGATCTTCATACGTTATTTCATGTTTGCCGACAGAATGGATGTGCTGCACCGGGCTGCTTTCGCTGACGTGGAAGGAGGTGCGAAGAATCTCATGCCGTTCGGTCAGGATACCCAGACTTTGACTGAGTAAAGCCATATCCAGAGGAAACCCGGCTGATATCCTCAATGCTATCGGGTTGTTGTAGATGGCTTCACCCTCGGTTAGATTGTGAAGGAACCACATCCGTTCCTGTGCTTTCGAAAGCGGATATATTTCATCATGATTCCGCTCCATTTTAGCAGGTTTTCCTGTTTGCGGAGCAGAACCATCCTTTCTTTTTCCAAGCAAAGCTTTCAGTTGATCGGGGCTTAACCCCGACAACCTTTCACTGAGTGATTTTTCCTCCTTCGCCATTTTAAAAAATCATCAGGGGTAAGTGAGTACAAGTTTTCCGATGTGTCTTGAACGGGATAACGCATTCAGCGCCTCTTTTACCTGTCCCACCGAAAAAGTCTGACAAGGAATAGGTTTAAAAATCCCGGCATTGAAAAGACCGATAATCTCCATGAGCTGTTCCTTAAGCATCCGGGGCTGGATGACGTATAATGAAACATCCAGTACCGCGAAAACGACCCCCTTCCCGAGCAGGTTCATCGGTAGCAGCGTGTTCCGCGCAATGTCCTTTTTGTCGATCTGAATAAATCTGCCAAAGGGCGAAAGTATTTCGATTCCCTTTATCATCGCATCTCCTGAAAGCGTATTCAACACAACATCGACGCCCCTGCCGTTGGTCATTTCCATGATCTCTTCGCCGAAGGCCAGCGATCTTGAATCCATGGGATGCGCGATGCCTTTTTGCTTCAGGAATGCTCTTTTTTCGGGTGAACCTGCCGTGGTGAAAATTTCAGCTTTCTTCCATGCGGCAATTTCAAGTGCGGCAAGCCCGACTCCTCCGGTTGCTGTATGGATCAACACGGACTCACCTTCGGCAATATTCGCCAGCCTGACCAATCCCGCGAATGCCGTCAGGAAAACCGTAGGTATCGCGGCAGATTCTTCAAAGGATAGTGCAGGAGGTTTAAGAACTACCTGAAGTTCAGAAGCATTGAAAATGTTGATAAAATGACACTGTGGCTGCACTTTCCCGTCGATGATGGTACCGGCTGATAAGGCTATCACCTCATCCCCTGCTTTGAACTCCTCCACTCCTGCTCCCACTTTGGTAACTATTCCGGCATAATCAGATCCCATATTTGTCGGAATACCCGGAACCTCAGGATACTGGCCCATGGCGATCATCAGGTCACGGTAATTTAGTGCTGAGGCTTTTGCCTTAACCTGTACATGTCCGGGCGGCGGATCGGCCACCACGGCTTCCCTGAAACTGATATTCAGAGAGCCTGGATTGCCGATGTCGCAGGAAAAACAATTAAACTCAGGAACTTTGTCCTTTGCCTGCTCCCCGGTAGTGTCAGTGCTCTTGCCCGAAGAATAACCCAGGCGTTGCAACAAAATCTTCTTTTGATCAGGAGATAATCCTGCAATTTTTTTTAACAGTTCATCATTGTTCATTTTCCATCTCTTTTAACAAAGCCTCAATTTCATCGGATCCTTTCAAAGCAATGATCATTTCGACAATCCTGTCTGATAACCCTTTGACAGTCGGGTTATCGAAAAACACATTCGGCTGGAGTTCGAGATCGAATTCATCGGCAATATTGGAAATGGTTTGAATTGCCAGCAGCGAATTCCCCCCAAGTTCCATGAATGTGTCATTCACGCCGATTTTATCAATGCCCAGGATTCCTTTCCAAATACCGGCAACTGCTATTTCGATTTCGTTCGAAGGAGCCTCGAAGGGAGTCGATAATTGCGGGCGTTCATAAACGGAGGCACTATCACTCTTCTCTTCTTCCTTTTCCTGTTTTTCTCGTTTTTTGGTTGAGGGTCTATCATCGAGGATATCCTTGTTCAGATCGGTCGGACTGACCGCAACCTGAGGAAATTGATTGAATACCAGCAGGCGTTTGAACACTTCAACACCCTCGTCAGGCAAAATGTCGTTCTTTCCTGCATAGTAGCTTGTTTCCTGCGGAGGTTTCGGCGCTGCATCATTTGAATTCGCATTTTTATAACCCCCGAGATTTTGTTTCAGACGCCGGAATGCAACTTGTCCTATACTTACAAGAAGGCGGTTCTCCGAATCAACTAGCTTGATTTCAAATTTCATTTCATCATCTTCAACTTTCCAGGCATCGTCCAATTTAGCATAGCACCAGAAATGTGCCGGCAAGGGATGATGCACCACAATGTTCCTGTAGGAGTTTGGCAGAAACAAACTTGTGTGGATGAGCGGAATGCAGCAGGAGGTAGCCACATCAAGCATTGCCGGATGGAAGGAGTAGTAGTTCAGATCATCCAGAAATTCATCCCGGAGCCTGAGATCAATCAGAAACTCTTTCCCGTTAAATTGCGTTGACAGCTTGCAATCCCAGCGGTTATCGTATTTTAAAACCGATCTGCCTTCATCATTCAGCAATTCAAGGAAGTGAGGAACTGTGTCAGTCTTTCCTCCTATTCTCTTTGATAATTCCTGAATGTCGATGGTTACGGGCGGCAATTCCGAAGAAATGTTGAACTCCCCTTTGGCATGATCCATCCATACCTCCCGGGCCGATTCTCCTTTTTCTTCTTTACTGCTGATTTTGAACGTAAAACCTTCACCTGACGGTTTCACCAGCAGTCGTATTTTCCTGCTCACACCTGCTTCATAAATGAGCGGCGTCACAAATGAAAGGTTAAGTACTTCAGGATAGCCACCCGGAAATTTTATCTTGGTAAACATGTTAAGAATCTCAAGCGTTGAGATACCAATAAAGGCAGGCCTTCCCGATAGGCGGTGGGAGTTTAACACCCAGTCGCGGTCAGGATCAATATCCACATTAAATATTTCCTGATCATTATCCGAAGATTGTAACTCCAATCTGATACCATTCCGGATATCTGTTTGTAGTAAAGGCTTCCCCGATTGCAACTGTTGCTTTTTTGCAGCTTTGGTTTTCTCCCAATTGGCCGCCATGCCGACTACTCCCCACTGCCCCCAGTTAATCGAAAGCGTGTGATCGCCTGTCAGCCTTTTGCGGTATTGTGCAAAGGAATCCATAAATGAATTGGAACCGCAATAATCAATTCTGGCGGCTTCTCCCATGATGGATGAAACCGAGGAGAAAAGGAAGAAGAAATCCAGTGTTTTTTCCTTGAAAATATCATGCAGGATGAGTGTCCCGTGCAATTTAGATTTCAGCACCAGGTCGGCCTGTTCTTTTTCTTTCAAGGCAATAACGCCGGCTCCGGGCATTCCGGCCGAATGCAGTACCCCCCTGAACGGTCCCATCTCCTTTTCAATTTTTTCCACGAGATTCCTGGTCCCTTCATAATCAGAGGCATCGAGTTGTGCAAGGATCACAGTTGCCCCCAACGATTCCAGTTCCAGGAGATCGCGCACGCGCATGGCTTCACGGTCGTCGGCGCCAGCCGATTCGGCAATGTCATGCCATTCGCTGCGTGGAGAAATGGGCGAGCGATGAGTCAATACGAGAACAGATTTTACCGAACGGGCTATATATTTTGCAAGTTCCATCCCAATTCCGCTTATACCGCCCGTGATCATGTAAACCCCGTTATCGATCAGCGATTTCTCTGTAAGTCCTCCGGTTTCAGGGCAAATGGATGTGTAATCTTCAACCCAGCGATAACCATGGCGGTAGGCAACGATGTTTTCATCTGCCGATAAACGACATTCGCTCACCACGAAAGAACCCAATTCCTTCAATTGTTCCGGTTCTGAAGCAGATGGCAGATCAACCAGGCGGGCAATAAACCCGGGATGTTCCTGTCCGATTACGCGGGAAGGGCCAATAATCATGGCCTTTTCGGGTGCAAGCACCGGTTCTCCGGTGACATTAAAAAGATGATTTACGACAAATACCAGGAAAAGGTCTTTGATAAAACCTTCACCGATAAGCGCCTGCTCAAGGTACATGGGTCCGTAAAAATACTCCGAAGCCAACTGCTCAGCCTTAAGCGGATGAAGATGTCCGGGTTCGGGTTTCTGACTGTAAGACCAGGCATAAATAATTTTGGAAGGAACCCATTTTTCCGATTTCAGTTTCTTCACCAGTTGAATATAATGCTCTTTTCGACCAGGATCAAGGCAGAATCCTTCATTGTCCTGGATGAACTCCTTCCCTTTTTTTACATGAAAGCAGGTAATGCCAGCTGTATTCAGTTGTCTGTCAATTTCAGTGCATAACCCTTCGTCATCTGTAAAAAGCAGCCAGCATGCTTTTTCTGAACTTTCGTCAGAGGTAGCCATGCCGTTGACCGGTATCCGTTGAGGAGGTGCAGTCCTTCTCCAGCCGGGAATAAAAAACCATTGGTTGATGTCGGATTTCTTTTTGTTTTCTGTTTTGGCTTTGGCCCCGTCCTTAAGCGAAAAATCGATGATATAGGGCTTGCGTTCGAAGGGGTAACCCGGATAAGAGATCAGTTCTCTCTTGCTTTTATCAAACAATTCCCATTTGAAATAATCGCCGTTGGCCCAGATATGGCCAAGGGAGGAATAGAAATAGATCAAGGGATCGGTTGTATTTTCCAGGGAAGGGATTGTACTGATAACTCCATGGGGACTGTCTTTGGCAAGCTGGCGTTTGACAGCCGATTCGAGAGACTGGCCGGGGCCGGATTCCACAAAAACAGCCGGAGCCATATCAAGGCATAGTTTAGCCGCATCTGCGAAGCGCACTGTTTTCCTGACATGCTTTACCCAGAAATCGGGATTGGTCGATTCTTCTGCTGTCAACCATTGCCCGGTCACCGTAGAAGCGATTGGGATTGCAGGAGCCGACAGTCTGATTTCCTTGAAAAATTCAGCGAATGCAGGCAAAGCCGGATCCATCATGGCCGAATGAAAGGCATGTGAAGTCGGAATCTTTTTATTGAAAGTTTTGGTCTTGTTCAGTTCAACAGCAAACTGGTCTATCAGTTCAACAGGACCGGATGCAACGCATAATCCGGGACTATTTATAACCGCGATTTCAAGTCCGACGGGCAGAATGAGACGCAGTTGCTCCTCGGTAAGCAGAACGGCAAGCATTGCTCCGCCGGGCAGAGCCTGCACAAGGCGGCCCCTCCGGGCAACGGCTTTCAGGGCATCTTTCAGCGAAAAAACACCGGAGATCGCAGCTGCCACATATTCTCCAACACTGTGCCCGATCAGCATGTCGGGCTGAAGACCCAGTGACATAAGTAGTTGTGCCTGAGCATAACTCACCATGAACAGTGCCGGTTGGGTAATGTATGTTTCATTTATTTTCCTGGCCGCTTCTTCCTCATCGGAGGCAGCAGGGAACAGGACCGTACGGATGTCAAATCCCAGCTCTTCCGTTAAAAGCAAGGCGCATTCATCAATGGTTTTTCTGAAAACCTCGTGGGTCTCATACAGCGGTAAACCCATGCGGATATACTGATTTCCCTGGCCTGGGAACATAAACACAATGGGTAATTTCCCTGGTGATTTGATTTTTACTGCATTCTTTGTGCAAAGTGTAGCAAGTAATTCTTCCCTGGTCCGGAAAGGGATGGCTGCCCTGTTGAGGAAATGATGCCTGCCATAACGCGAAGTATAAGCCAGTGCATGTGGGTCAACATCGGGAAATGATTCGACAAAAGCTTTAATTTCGGACTGGGCAGCTGAAACTGCTTCACTACTGCGACCCGAAACCAGGAGGAGATCGCACGGAAGTTCCTGATTAATTAAGCTTTGCGATGGGGGTTCTTCAAGAATAACACAAGCATTGGTTCCCCCGACACCAAATGCATTTACCAGGGCACGCAAAGGGGTGCCGTTCTCAGGTATCCAGTCACGGAGTTCGGTATTGACAAAGAACGGGCTGTTGGGAAAATCAATCTTCGGGTTAGCTTCATTGAAATGCAGGGAGGCAGGGATTTTCCTGTTCTTAAGACAAAGGGCGGTTTTTATCAGACTGGCTGCTCCCGATGCGATGTCGGTATGCCCGATGTTGGTTTTTACCGACCCTAGCGCGCAAAATTGTTTCCTGTCGGAATATTGCCTGAATGACTCCGAAAGCGAGGCTACTTCAATGGGATCTCCGATGGGTGTTGCCGTTCCGTGAGCCTCGACGTAAGAGATGGTGTCGGCAGATACTTCTGATAAGGCAAGTGCTTCGGTTATGACTTCAACCTGCCCTTCAACCGAAGGAGCTGTGAATCCTGCTTTCTTGTTCCCGTCATTGTTGATGGCGCCGCCAAGAATTACGGCATAAATGTTATTGTGATCACGAATCGCATCTTCCAGGCGTTTCAGAACGACAATTCCGCAGCCCCTGCTGAAAACTGTTCCATTGGCATCCTTGTCAAAGGTCCGGCAATGCCCGTCGGCCGATTCCATTCCACCTGCCTGGTAAAGATATCCATGCCGTTCCGGTAATTCAATCGTAGCACCCCCGGCAAGAATCATGTCACTCTGGTAATTCATCAGGCTGTTGATTCCCATTACCACGGCCACCATTGAAGTTGAACAGGCGCACTGGACATTCACACTGGGTCCGGTCAGATTTAGCTTATACGATACCCGTGTGGTAACATAGTCTTTGTCGTTGCTGGTAATAATGGAAGCCCCGCTTGCATTTTTTTTAACCCAGCTGTTTCCCATCACATCCACCAGATGCAGGGGTGTGCCTGTACCTCCGAACACTCCGATGCGTTCTTTGGTATTATACGGGTCACAACCGGCATCTTCCATAGCATGCCAGGCACATTCCAGGAATATCCGTTGCTGCGGATCAATCAATTCAGCTTCGCGGGGTGTAACTCCGAAGAACTCGGCATCGAAATACTCTGCGCCGTTAATGCCACGATTCCTGATATAATTCGGCTGGTTGAATACCGCAGGGTCCACATCGGATGCAATGAGCTCCTTATCTGTAAACGTGTTAAGGGTTTCTAACCCGTCCAACAGGTTTTTCCAGTATTGGTTTATATTTGTTGCACCAGGGAGCCGGCAGGCCATACCTATTATAGCAACTTTGCCTTCCATGTTTTTTTCTTCGTCAGATAGCATAGGTTATAGTTTTTAGGATTGATTTTCATCGGGGAAAATTCGTTTCTTGATCTGCATTCTTATATTTTTATTGCGCATTGCAACACGCTTTGCAATATCAATATAGGGTTGAACCGGTTTGTCCTTGCGCAGAAAGGCTGCCAGGCTGTGAATGGTGGGGTAATGAAAAAGGTCGACAATGCTCACTTCCTCCCTGAGTTTTTCGGCAATCAGGTCTTTAAGTTTAACAAGGAGCAACGAATGGCCTCCCACTTCAAAGAAATTATCTTGCGGCGTAAATGCCTCATGTTCGAGAATCTCTTTCCAGAGATCAATCAGCGACATCTCCGTATCATTGGTATGCTGAAAAATGAATTCCGGAATTTTCGGAATCTCCGGCCGAAGTTTCATCAACGATTTAAAATCTGTCTTGCCGTTTGGCAGAAACGGAATTGCAGGTGCAATGAGAAAGTGACCGGGAATCATATAAGCAGGCAGATGAAGACGTAAAAAATCCCTGAGTTCGTTTTCCCTGATATTGGCATGGTGTTCAGGTACCAGATAGGCTACCAGTCGTACATCCTCATCCTTGTGTTCCCTGGCATCCACTACTGCATTTCTGATCCCTGGAAAACGCAGAATAACTGATTCGACTTCGCCAAGTTCAATCCGGAATCCACGCACTTTAACCTGATGGTCAGTCCTGCCAAGAAATTCAACCGAACCGTCGAACATAAACCTGGCCAGGTCGCCGGTTTTATATATTCTGTTTCCGGTACCATGAATGAATGGATCAGCAAGAAACCGTGCTGCTGTTTGGTCGGGGTCTTCAAAATATCCTGCTGCAAGAACTTTGCCTCCAATATAAAGTTCCCCTGCCACACCAATCGGAACGGGTTCCAGATTTTCATTCAGTATATAAATGGCTGCATTGAATATGGGAGTACCAATGGGAACCATCCTGAGCGGGCTGTTACGAAGGCAATACCAGCATGCCATGTAAACCGTAGCTTCTGTGGGGCCATACAGGTTGATCAGCTTGCCATCCGATTCCCTGAAAATATGCTCCTGCAGCGACTTTGAAAGTTTTTCGCCGCCCGAAATAATATTTTTCAGGAACCTGGCTCGTTTCAGTACCCCGGCATCACATAAGGCTTTTAGCCCCGATGGAACGAATTGCACCGTATTGACCTTCATTTCATTCAGAATGGCTTCAACCTTTTCAGGAGCCTGTAACTCACTTCGTTTTTCAAGCACCAGTTTTGCTCCGGTGATCAATGGTGTGAAAATCTCCAGAAATGATATGTCAAAATTTATCGAAGTTGTGGATAAAAATGTATCCTTTCCGGAAACATTCAATTCCGTTTTCATCCATACAAGAAAATTCAGAAGACTGTCATGACGGATTATCACTCCTTTTGGATTTCCGGTGGAGCCTGAAGTGAACATGATGTAAGCAATATCCGCAGGATCTTGCAGTCCGGGCAGTACTGAAAACAGGGAATCATCAGGACACATAAGGAGATCGGTCACCGGAACGATGAGTTCAGCATGTTGCGGTATCCTGTTTTTCCGATCTTCATCCACAATGAGAAATCGTATCAGGGTCTTTTCAATAACATACCGGAGTCGTTCTTCGGGATAATACGGGTCGAGGGGGATATAAATGCCGCCTGCCCTGAAAATGGCCAGGATGCACATAACCATCGTTGGGGAATTTTCAACGTGAATGCCGACCGGCACACCTTTTTTTACGCCCATTCGAATGAGGTTCGCTGCAATAATTTTTGTTCTGCGCCCCATCTCCCTGTAGGAAAATTCTTCATGCCGGGAGACCAACGCAGGAAGATCAGGAGATTTTTCAACCTGTTGTTCGATCAGGTCAACTACAGTACCTTTGAAATTATGGGAATACGCTGTTTGATTCCATTCGTATATGGTCCGGTTTAACTCACCGGCGGAAAGCAGGTTTAACGCATTGATCCTCGTATCAGGGGCCTCACAAATATGCCCGAGTATCTGCATGAAATGATCAAGCAGTATCTCAATGGTTGCTGGATGGTACAACCCGGATGAAAAAGTCAGAACGATTTCGGCATCATCGCGCCTGTCGAAGATCTCCGTAAACAAATCGAATTTCGACCGTCCGAAAAACTCTTCCCCGGCAACCCCGCTGAGCCCGGCATTTGTCGAAAACTCCCAGGTTGCTTCATGATAGGCAAACATCACCTGGAAAAACGGATTGATGCCCGGGATTCTTTCAGTATTTAAAACCTCGCTCATATGGCTGAAAGGGAACCTTGAATGGGAAAGATTTTCCAGAACAAGATCCTTTACCCCTACCAACCATTCCCCAAAGGATAAAGCCGGATCAATCTTTGCCCTGAAAAGCATGGTGTTAACGAAATATCCTATCAGAGAAGCATAAGATTTCTTTACCCGGTTTGCCACTGGAGCGCCGATGAGAAAATCGGTCCGGCCTGTTTGCCGGTGCAGAAGTACTGAAAAAGCAGCCAGGCAGGTCATGAACATACTGGTTCCATGTTGATCGCTGAGGTGTTTCAGTTTCGACTTAAGCAATGGATTTATGGTTCTCCGAACCTGACCCCCCTCCCGTGAATGGGCTTCACGACGCGTAAAGTCGGATGCAACTTCAAAAAAAGCAGGCGCATTTGAAAGCTGTTCTTGCCAGTATTGCCTGTCCCCGGAATATTGCAATCCACTCAGATACAACTTCTCTTCTTTACAAAATTGAGCATAGGAAACTGCCGGTTCGGTCGTATCTGAACTCCGACCGGCTTGTTCCTGATCGTAAAAGGATGAAAGTTCCTGCAAAAAGACATCGAGGGAGAAACCGTCAAAAACAATATGATGAACGATGAACGCAAGAATATGCTGATGGTTATCAAGTTCATACAGGATGAAGCTGAAAGGATGTCCATCCTCCAGGTCGAATGGAACTGATGCAGCAGTGCGGGCATGCTCCATGGCTTCAGCAGCCGAAACAGGAATATGATTGGTATGCGATTTGAATATCTCCGGTAACCTGCCATCCACAACCATCTCAGTTTTCCGAGTCTGATTTTTGTTAATCTGAAACGTAGTCTTCAGCGTTTTATGCTTATAAACAATGTGTCTGAGGGCATTTTCAAGCGCGTTGGCATCCAATGAGCCGGTAAGTGTGATCGTGTATAAAATATTATATGCCGAAAGATCGGGCTCAGCCTGCTGCATAAACCACAACGCTTTTTGATTTTCGGAAAATCCCGATTGCAGGATATCGGTTTGGTCCCCTTCATGGGAAATGTTATCATGTAAAACCTGATCAGTTTTAACAGGTCCGGTTACTGATAAAAATGCAGGATGTTTGATCAGGTTTCCGGGAGTGAGCAGGTCAAAAACACTTTTGATCTGAATGGAAACCCCGGTTCTCGCCTGTAGTTCCAGAACGATGGCATTGGCTTTCAATGAATTGCCACCCAGGTCGAAAAAGTTGTCCTGCATTCCGATGCCTTCGAAACTCAGAACCTCTTCCCAGATACGAACCATCATTTTTTCCTCAGGAGCAGATGGCGGTTCAAAAGGGTAACCCAGATCGGGTCGTTGAATCCCCGGTGGTGGCAGCGATTTTCGGTCAATTTTACCATTGGGCAGTTGCGGCAGGAGGTCGAGGGTTACAAAAACTTCAGGAACCATGAAATCCGGCAAAGTTTTCATCAATATTTTTCGCAATTCGTTAACTGCGATTGGAATACCCTGCCTGTAAACAAGATAGGCAACTAATCTTTTTCCGTTTTGCCGCTCTTCGACAACTTTTACAATTGCATGTTTGACATCAGGTATGGAAAGAAGGGCATGTTCGATTTCAGGAAGCTCGATACGAAACCCGCGGATTTTTACCTGCTGGTCTCTGCGTCCGACAAAAATCAGTCTTCCAGATTCATCCTGCTTCACCAGATCACCGGAGCGATAAACCCGGATTGGGTCCTCTCCATTAATCGTTAATGAAAAAAATGTGGATCCAGAGAGTTCAGGAAGGTTGACATATCCCCGTGCAATACCCTCTCCACTGGCAATCAGTTCCCCGATCATGCCCGATTCGACTGGGGTCATGTCTTCGCCGACGATAAAAATCCTGGTTCCATGAAGCGGTTTTCCGATATGGGCAGCTTCACCTGTATGTATTCGACTGGCCGTAAGGTTTGCTGTTGCTTCGGTAGGGCCGTAAAGATTCCACAATTGCAAAGCCGGTAAAATATTGAAGCTTCTTTTCAGCAGGTCATCCGTTACAGCTTCTCCCGAAAGATAAACACAGGAGGGAGCCGATTCTTTATGGCTTCCTCCATCCATGGTTTCCAGATAATGCAGAATTTCAGACCATAGCGTTGGTACACAGTATAAGCCCATTTCCGGATGTGCTGCATACCATCCGATCAGTTTTTCGGGCTGTCTGACCATCAATGGATCCAGGATGTGCAGGGTTTTTCCGGATAACAGGGTGGAATAAAACTGTGTTACGGCTGCCGCAAAAATAAAGGAGGAGGTCAATGGCAAGCCGACTCCTGTTTCAGGCATAACCCACTGGCAAAACCAGTTGACATAATAGTTCAGGTTCCGGTGTTCAATCATAACTCCTTTGGGGTTGCCCGTTGAACCTGAAGTGTACAATACATAAGCGAGGTCGGAGGCTTGAACCGGGTTGACTTGCGGGACCTTTTTTTCATCAGGGTTCTTCACCATTGACCAGTCGGGAAGGTATATTAGCGTTTTTCCCGTTGAAGGAAGATGGGGTAAGGAAATATCAGTTATTACAAGTTCTGCATGTGCATCATTAAGAATGTACATCACGCGTTCTTCAGGAAAATTTGGAGAAAGAGGGATGTATGCAGCTCCAGATTTCAACACCGCAAGAATCGAAATTGCAAGGTTTACAGAAGGTTGCATGTATATCCCCACCAACGACCCGGGGCCTATTCCCGACTCCTGTAACTGCGATGTCAGATTAGAAGAAAATTGATCCAGTACGCTGAAGCTGATGCATTCATCCTGATGTACAATGGCTGTTAATTCGGGAAAAGCTGCCGATCTAAGGAAAATTTCTTCATGTACCGGAATAAATCTACTCATGGATGATAATCAGTTTGAACATCCCTGTCTAATAAGGATAAAAAAAATTATTTTATTTAACCCTGAAATCCCAGAGGTTATAGCTAAGAAGCTGATCGGTTGAAGTGGGAAAGTCGCCGATCAGGTATTTCAGGGCAATTACTCTTGTCATTATGGCTAAACGGCCGTTTTCCATATTCACAAGAGCAGAATTGTAATCCATATAAGTATTGATCATGTCGATTTGTGTGGAGGTTCCAAGCTTAAATTTTTGGACTTCTCCCAGGAATGTCTGTTTCTCAATGGTTGCAAGTTCTACCTGGTGTACAAATAATTGTCTAAGATTATTCAGATCGCTTAAAAGCTGATGAACCTGCGCCCTCGCATCAAATTTCACCTGTTCGAGTTGGGTTTTGTTTAATTCGAAGGAGGATAGTTTAGTAAGGTAATCGCCTTGACGTTCTTCATTTTTAAAAGGTAACTTATACGACAAAGTAAAATTATATGTAGCACCAGGACTTCCGCTTGAAAATGTATGAGAAAAATCAGCAACCGGATCGCCTGAGGTAAGACCAAAATACATGTAGCTGATATCAAGGTCCAAGTCATTTAACCTGTTGTGCTTTGCCCCATTCATGGTGATCTCTGCGGAGGATGTAACCAGTTCCTGACTCTTATAGTAAGGGGTATTGCTAACCAGGGAATCTGTATTGTTGTAAACATAGATTAAATATTGATCCCAGTCGAAGGTTGAAGGATCGGGAAGAGAATCAAGAAAAACCGGGAGGGTATTAGGCTTCAGTGTTCCTTTCATACCAACAGAGGTAATTAGATCAAACAAAGAGTTGACAACCTCATTGCGTGCCAGCGAATATTGCTGGGAAATGTTTAGCTGATACGCCTTTGCACGATAATGTTCTGTTTGTGGTAATTGTTCATTCGATATCATCGATTCGATATCGCTAACGTAATCGTGTGCATCTTTGTCGGCAGCCTTCTGTATTTTGAAAACGGTGCTGCGCTGGTAAGAAGTGTAATAGTTTGTCAGGGCAGTTTTAACGAACTGGCAGACCTCATCGGTAAACGCAACATTTTGGGATTTATTCATCATGAGCGCCGACAGGTATGCGACATTGCTTGAATTATTTCGTCCTAAATCATGGAGAAGCGGAATTGAAATACCAGCATACATTCCCGATTCATTGATAGGCAAATACTGCGTGGGATAATATCCTTCCACGCCGAGTTGTACCTGGGTTTCAACAGAAAGTCTGAATCCCGAATACACCTTAATCCCCATATGCGTCGGAATAATGATCTCTCCGGTCACAATATATTGATTGCTGTAGCTATCTGTTGGATCGGTGCCGTAATATCCGGTAGCGCCCAGGAGGAGTTTAGGATTGAAGGCACCCTTGTAGCTGGTTAACTGGCCCTTGCTTTCATCAACAACATGCCTTTTCATCCTGATGTTGAAATTTGTTTCAAGGCCGGTTTGCAATATTCTAAAGACAGACAGGGAATCATAGTTAAAAACCTGCTGGCTTTTAAGGGAAAATGCTCCAGATGCCAGAAGGATGATGATCAGAATTTTCTTTTTCATTTCTCTTTTCATCTTGTTAATAGTCTTTGCCCAATGATATACATGATGAACAGATTCAGGCCAGTTGCCGGCGGGTCAGTTCGGCAAAGAATCCGTTCTTTGCAATAAGCTCCTGATAGCTGCCCTCTTCGATGAGCTGACCCTTGTCAAGAACAAATATATGGTCAGCATTGATAATGGTACTCAGGCGGTGTGCAATCACAATCCTGGTAGCATTCAGCTTCTCAATACTTGCGCTTACAATTCCCTGGGTTTCATTGTCAAGAGCACTGGTAGCCTCGTCAAAGATGAATATTTTCGGGTTACGGATCAATGCACGTGCAATGATAATACGCTGTTGCTGCCCCCCCGATAAGGTATCGCCTCCCGGTGGCAGGATGGTGTACATTTTATTCGGAAGGTTCATGATTTCATCAACACATCCGGCCATCTCAGCAGCCTTCCAGGCATCATCTTCGGTGTATAGCGAGGAACCGGTGATGTTGTAAAGAACCGTTCCCTGCATGATCCTGGAGTTCTGCAAAACCACCCCAAGCTGATCTCTTATACCACGTATGTCAAAATCTTTCAGTTCCTTATTATCGAAAAGGATACTGCCGATATCATAATTTTCAAATCCGAGCAGCAATCTCACCAAAGTCGATTTTCCTGAACCTGAACTACCGGTGATCGCGACAAACTGACCCGGTTGAATATTAATGTTAAGGTCTTTCAGGCTCCATTCGGGAGAATCGGGGTATTTAAAACTCAGTTCTGTGATTTCGATACCTCCGCTAAGTTCTCCCGGATCCAGTTTTTCGTTCATATCTTCGGTATCGGCCATGAGGATTGGCTGAAAAAGCTGGTAGGTAGGTTTGATGTTCAATAAAGGCACTGTTACCATAAAAGTTTGGATCATGGCCCCCTGAAAACTAAGATAAGCGCTGTTAAAGGCAACAAAATCACCGATACCGAAACCGGGCAGTCCCAAAGAGAAAATTTTGAACACCCTGATAAAGATCAGTGCGGAAGCAAGTACCGGGAAGGTAACCGTAAAGATATTTGCAACCATGAGCAGGGTCCGTTTCTGAAGGTAATGATCCTTTTGCTGAGCGTATCGATCAGCCCACAGTGAGAATACCTTTTCTTTACTGCCTGTAACCCGTATTTTGTTGATACCGCGGATGGCCATAAGCAGGAATCCCGAAATCATGGCATCCATACGTCGCATGAAGGCTACATGTTTATATGCCAGAAGGCTGATGGTGAGCGTAAATCCGGCTACTACAAGACCTAATACGAGCGCAAGGATCGCCAGCTTGAGATCGTAGAAAAACAGAAGCGCCAGATAAAAAATTGAAAAAATCCCGGAAATCATGGCGCCAAGAACGGTTGTTGACAGGGTGTCGCGGATCCGTTCGATCCCCATGCTGCGCTCAGCAAGGTTGCCAGGGCTGTAATTCCGGAAGAAATCGACTTTGAGGGAAAGTATCCTGTCCCATAGAGCTGACTGGAGTTTGTACCCTGCTTTGCCTGCCATCCTGAGAACCGCGATGGATTTGGCAAAATTCAGCAGACCTATCGTGATCACGCAAATAACCATAATAGCGCCGATCTGCCATAATTCGCTGGTATCCCCCCCCGGGATTACGGTATTAAACACATAGCCGCCTACAACCGGAATGATCAGTGCAAGCAAGGCGCCGATAATACCGATCACCAAAAAACTGATAATATCTCGGTAGGTGAACTGAAGTGCAAAACGGAAAAGATCCATGCCCTTAAGGTTGCCCTTTGGGAAGGGTGTGAAAAAACTATACGCCCTGGGATCGAGGAGCTGGTGTATCGACTCGTTTACCAATACTTTTGTCCGGTTCTTCAAATCAATCATCCAGTAATGGGTGTTGCCTTTGGCAATAAGTCCCACCGGCGTATGGTCCGATTTGAGAAAACCAAGCATTGAGCCGGCATTGTTAATCCACCAGTGCGGTTCAAGCGTTACCATCCTTGAACGGATGTTAGAAGCCCTGAGAATATTCCAGAGGGAATCATGCTTACCGCTGATCCGGTTTCCCGGATCAACGAATTCGATCTTCTCTCCTTTTCCGATCAACTGACAGGTTTGGAGCAACAACATATTCTCATCCGTCAGATTTTTTTGTTCACCATGACTTTTTGCATCATTGAAGAGGTCATCGGTTACTCTGCCAGTAATGGATTTAAATCGGTTATAAGCAGCAAAAATCGCATTGGTTCGAAATGCATAGGTATCTTTTACATGAGAAAGTGTTTCTTTTTGTTCTTTGGTATAAAGATTTTTTAAAATATTTATTATCAATTCATTAATGCCGAATAGCTGCGACAGGAACAGCTTATTGTCAACAACCTGCCTCGTTGTATAGATCGTTTTTTGAACTGTTGCACCAAAGCTCATCCACAGGTTTGATGTAATCGGAAGGAGGGATAGTCCAAAGGCAAGCGGATCGGAAAAATTGTAATACAACGGTTTCAGGCCGTTCGATTCTATCCATAAAACCTCCTCATGGCTTGATGTGCTGTAACTTTTCCCGGGATCTGCTGAAAATGCAGGCATTGGTGTAAGTCCGTTCAACAGGGGCATTGTTCCGAAATGATTCAATCCGGTAGAAATTTCGAGGAACCATTTTTCAAACAAATAGGTGGCATAATCGGGGTTTGCCTTAACCAAATTGTTCAGTGAAATTGTATCGAGCCTTCCGATGGTGCAATTCGTTAAGGCGCATATTATCAGAGAAATTGAATCGTTTTCTTTGAAACAGGGTATGAGAAACGGGCCATTCACGCGTAAAAGGAACAATCTCCGACCTGGTCCGGTGGGTAGCTTTTCCACATAGAAAATGTCAGCATCTCCAGCCTCAAGGTAAAAAGCTACCGGGGAAACAGCATTCAGAGAAAGTGTTTTATTGCTGACTAACTGCTCAGTCTGAGTATAAAATAAAGATATCACCTGTTGCTCCATATCAGTTGAGGTTTACCAGTTTAAAATAGAGTCCCTGCTGATCCCTGATCATCTCATCATGTGTACCTCGCTGAACGACTTTTCCTCTGTCGAGGACAATAATTTCATCGCAATCGCGGATTGTGCTAAGCCGGTGGGCAATGATGAGTGCAGTACAGCCCCTGCGGCGTATGTTGTTGTCGATGGTCTTTTCGGTATTGGCATCCAGGGCGCTGGTGGCCTCGTCCATCACCAGGATAGTCGGATTAACGACCAATGCACGGGCTATTTCAATACGCTGCCGCTGGCCTCCGCTGAGGTTATTGCCGGCATTGATGAGCAACCCGTTGTAACCACCCGGCCTCGATGAAATGACATCATGAATACATGCATCCTTGGTAGATTGAATGATGTCGGGTGTGCCGATGGTGTTATTCCACATCGTAATATTGTCATTGACTGTTCCCTTGAACAGAAAAATTTCCTGGTCAACCAGGGATACAGAGTTTCTGATGACATCCTGAGTAAAGAAGGTCCGTTCACGACCATCGAACAGGATTTCTCCCGCCCAGGGATGATATAAACCCGCCACTAACTTGGCCAGGGTAGACTTCCCGGAACCCGACCCTCCAACAAGGGCGATACGTTTTCCCGGTTCTACATGCAATGAAAAGTTTTCAATCAGCGGTTCCTGAAACCGGTCGTATCCGAAAGTCACATTTTTAAAGTCGAGGAATCCTTGCAATTTTGAATCTGCAGGCATCACAATCCCCGGGTCATCATTGCCTTCATTGGTAAAATAGATATCGTCATTGGTGGATAAGGCATCCTGAATGGTATCAACATAGCTTTTGGCCATTTGCAAGTCGCTGCCCATCGAAACTACCGTTTTAACAGGGGCAGTAAAGTTTGACATCAGGCTCTGGAAGGCGATGAAAATACCGATGGTCATCTCCCCGTAAATGACAAGTAACCCACCAAGCGTTAGCAGAATGATGTTATTAAGGTTTGACAGAAAATCCGGTAAAGCATCAAGCAGGTTAGAAGTAAAATTCAGCTTCTGGTCAAAAATGACTGCATTGGAAAGGTTCCCCGACCAGAGGCCATAAAAATCATTTTCCGAACCTGTGGCTTTTATCGTTTCTATTTGTTCAAGCCCTACCCCCGCTGTACTGAATGTACGTTGGTTTTGCTCATAAAGCATTTGATTGAGCGTTGATCGTTTTTCGGAGATGATGCGAAGAACAAAAAGGTTGATCAAAATCACTGAAACACCAATGATGGTAAGGAGCAAATTATACTGGATCATTACGAACGCATAAAACACAACCGTAATAAGACTTGACAACGAAGCAGTAAGGTCTGTTGAAAGAAGCGTTGCCAAATCGTCATTGAGTTGTACACGTTTGAATATCTCGCCGGGTTGCCGCGTTGTAAAGAAGCGGATAGGCAGTTTCAATATATGCATCAGCAGTTTAGAGGACTCGACAATGGCGAGGCGTAATTCAATTTTGATAAGAATTTTTTGCTGCAGATACGTTAGGAAACCGTTATATAAGAAAAGTCCTGCAATGAGTACCAGCATTGGTCGGAAGTAGCGGGGCTGATTTAAATTGATAATGTCGTCAAAAAAGAGCTTATTCAACCCGGCCATGATAATTGCAGGGATTATGAGCAGGGTGCCGCATATCAATACAAAGCCAAGGTCGAACCGGCTTGGTTTTAATCTCTCCCATACCTTTTCAACAAAACCATGCTGGTGTTTTTCAGGTTTGAAATCTGTACCGGGAGAAATTATCAAAACAGTTCCGTCGTAGGTTTTCGCAAACTCCTGCTCACTGACCCTTCTTTTCCCTTCGTGGGTGTCGTTCAACAGGTAGAATTCCTTATTAAAACCGGTCAAAACGCTGTAATATCCACCTTGAATGCCTATGATGGCGGGCATTTGGAGCGATTTCAGTTCACTTACAGCGCAATGGAGGACTTCCGATTTAAATCCATGGTTGGTGGCGACCTTGTTCAAACGGTCGATTGGTATGTTTGAATTATCTGAAACGCCACACTCCTGGTTCAGTAAATCCTTTGCCGGATAACAATGGTAATAAGAAAAAACCATTGTCATCACAGCCGGACCGGATTCGTTTTCTCCAATTTGGAGGATGACCGGAACCTTTGTTTTCACACGCTCATTTCTCATAACAAAGTCTCGATTAATTGAAAATGAGGATTATTCGAAAAATGATTTAAATACGGGGATGATGTAGTCAATCGGGGGTCTTTCCTTGACCAGAATGGAGGCACTGCAAAGGGTTCCCGTATTGATAGTGTATGGAGGCCCCGATTTATTCGACCATTGGAACCCGCTTTTTGTATTGGGATCGGGTAGTAGTGCGATTTTAACCCTGTATGTCGGGCCCTGTTTTTCGATAAGGCTAACAAGATCCGGATTGTTCAGTTCATCGAGGATTGAGTTTGTGTTGGAAACAAAATGGTTTACGCTGACCACTTCACCCATTAACCACCCATAAAGATTGTGATTTACCGTAAAAGGTTCTATCATAACCTGCATACCTGGCGCAACAACTGCATTTGAGTTAAAAGGGATAAAAAGATCAAGCAGATGATTTTTCTGGTTTTCCAAATCTTCCACCACCAACATACGTGTACCAGAATTCACGAAATCGCCGCTGGAAACCGCCTTGTCTACGATGACGCCGTCAACCGGACTGCCGATGATGGTCTGCCGATCATAATCATCCTGAAGATCTGAAATCTTTTTCCTCAGTATCTGGATCTGACCATTATAATCTTCCTTTTTGTATCTACGGTCATAACTCCATGATTGCATATCCAACTGATTGGTTTTAACCTGTTGTTCGGTTTGGGTAATTTGATTATACGCATCCGACAATTGGTTTTTTGCATCAATGTAATTCTCCCTTGTGGCAAGGCCTTTATCCCACAGATCCTTTTGTTGCTTCATTTTCAGGTCAAAAAAAGTGATCTGATCCTTGATGTGGGCCAACTCTTTTTCCAGGCGATCCTCCTCAAGGGCGTAATACCTCATTTTATTGGGATAATCCTTGGTGTCCCTGGCCATAAGCAGTGTATCCTGCAAGTTCAGCACATCGAGTTGCGCGTTTAACTCGACAAGCTGGTGCTTGAGCTGGGGTTGAAGAAGGTGAAGTAAGACATCTCCCTGTTTTACTTTCTCCCCCAATTCAATATTGACCTGTTCAACACCCCCGGGATAGAGTGCTATAATTCCGTGAAGTCCCTTTCCACTGATTATTTCACCCAACCCGTCAATCCGCTGGGGAATGCTGCCTACAATCCCCCATATTACTGTTACAAGGGTCAGCAGCACCAATGCTGTAAGCGATATCCAGTAATGAGGGCGTGTAATTTTCAACATGCGGTTCATTTCTTCAGGATTGCCCGCTACTCCGGCAGGCTGCTGTTTTTCTGCTTTATCC
>CAIYES010000161.1 GCA_903925275.1 uncultured Bacteroidales bacterium | reverse complement strand
GAGGTTGTTTGTGCTGGCTGTTGGAATTGATAAATACAAGAATCCTGCCTACAACCTGAATTTTGCCGTGGCGGATGCCTCTGCCGTTGTTGAACGGATTAAAAGTTCAGGCGCCGGTATATTTAAAACGATCAATATTTACAGCTATCAGAATGAATCGGCCAAACGCGATTCCATCCTTTCCGGATTCGATAAAATTGCCGCACAGGCACAGCCACAGGATGCCTTCGTTCTCTTTTATGCCGGGCATGGCGTGATGAGCGAAGGCACCCCCGAAACCCCAAAGGACTTCTATTTGGTTCTCCAGAATGTCACCCAGGCCTACGGGAATGATGAGAGGTTGAAAAACCAGGGAATTTCAGCTGCAGAACTCAGGGAACTGTCAAAAAAGATCACTGCACAAAAGCAGGTGGTCTTCCTCGATGCCTGTCAGAGTGGCGCGGCAGTTGAGACCTTCGCCATGAGAGGCATGGCCGAGGAAAAAGCGATTCTTCAATTAGCACGATCCACAGGTTCCTATCTTATCGCTTCTACCGGGAGTGAACAATTTGCCACCGAATTCAAAGAGCTGGGGCATGGAGTGTTTACATACGCCATCCTCCAGGGATTGAACTGCAATGCCGACGGCTCGGAGAAAGACAAAAAGGTCACAATTAAAGAACTGGAAGCCTATCTGAATGACAATATTCCGACACTGACCGAAAAATATCACGGAACCGTCCAGTACCCCAAATCCTGGTCGAAAGGAATGGATTTTCCGATCTCGGTGTGTAAGTGAGATTTCCTTTCCTGTTCGGGAAAAATCATTTCACTGTAACCACCGGGAAATCCTGTCCGCGAAGGCTCCCGTTGGGGTATTGTGCCTGTCCTTTGTACTTTTGGGTGAGTTCGGGCACACGTTCTTCAATGTATGCCTTTAATTCATTCACTGTGATTTTTTTATCGAGGGCCCCGCCATCGGCCCTGCCATTGAGACCTTCGATAAGCGAATAGGTGAAAACCCCGTGGCCTAACTGGGTAAACTCCGAGGCAAATTGTTCGGAACCACTCGCCGACAAAAGACAAATCCCTGTGCTGCGTGCCAGTTGCATGATGGCCTTTTCCTCTGCAGCGCCCCGGCTTGCAAAGGTTTCAACGGCGCCGCCGCTCTGACAGGCATCCAGTATAAACAGTTGCTTTTGTGCCCGGATTCGTTTCGAAAAATCAATCAGTTCATTTGACGACAGCGCTTTTTGCAGTAATCCTTCATCGTTGCCGTAGAGTTGTACAACATCAGCAGGAACTAGATAAAACTCCGATTTCAGGTTATTTATTCCTTCCGACATCACCCCGTGTCCTGCATAGTAAAATACAAGCACATCCTGTGGTTTGGCTTTGGCGACAATCTGATTGAACGTTGCAACGATATCTGTTTTGCCCGCTTTTTCATTTTGCAGAAAGTATGAAAAAACATTTGCAAAAATACCCTGTGATCCGGCTTTCACCGTTTCCATAAAACCCTGTGCATCGGGCTGGGCATAGTTTAAGTTGTACTTTGCATTTTTATAATTGTTTATGCCGATACAGAAAAGATAGAGGTCGGATGTGGATGCAACGCCTTGATAAAAAACTGTAATTTCGTCGGGTACCGATTCGGTACGTTCGTTGTTAAATGCCGTGGCTTTTATGACGTTGGCGCCATTGGCCAGGTTCACCGAGAATGTCTTTGTGTTTTTGGAACCGTTCTGAACCAGCGGTTTGAAGGCGCGTGAGGTGCCATCTACGAGTTTCCCGTTATGAAAAAGCCTCACTTCATCAATTCCTCCTCCCTGATCGGTGATATCGACCGTTACGGTAACTGCAGCGGCAGCCGAAGTACTCTGAGGTGACGGTGATGTAATCGTGATCCGGGGTGGCAATGCGATTTTCTGCGACAGGTTGATGGTGGTCGCCTCCAACTTTTCTCCCGACATTACCCGGCTCCACAGGTTGGGTGTATAAAGCTGTTCGTAGAATGATTCAATCGGAAGCACATCTAACCCCTGAACAAAGTAGAGCATTTTCATCCCTCCTTCCGAAGCGTCGAATCTGCCGTCGGGCGTAGTCACGACCCACTCATTGTTTTCAAGGGGAATGAATGTAATGCGTTCTTGTTGGGAAGCGATGTCCCAAACTGTAACTTTGCCACCTCCCGACGTGATCAGGTACTGGTTGTCGTCCGAAAAAACCGCGTTAAAAATGATTCCGGAATTTCCCTTAAGAAGGGACTTTACTGAAAGCGACTGAATATCTACCAACAAAATATCATAAGACAGGTAATCTTGCAGAACAATGAATTTATTATCATCGGAAATACTTCGAAAAAAAGTCATTTTATCTTTTAGTACAGCCTTATTGTATGATCTTCCCGATGATGCTTCGATCAGATTAAGTTCGGTTCCTTTTTCAATGTTTGCAAAAAAATTGCTTGCAAGGATTATAAAATTCTCATCATTTGTAAAACGCAGATCAAAGATCAATTCAGATTTAAAATTCTTAAATTTTCTTATAATTTCATTTGTTTTTAAATCCCATAATGCACAATAGCCATCCCATAAATTGGTTTTGTGGTCAAACTGGCTGCTTACGGTAAACATATATTTGGCGTTAGGCGATATTCCCACATACCTGAATGGTTTGTCATCTCTGATGGTTTGCTCAACCTGCCTGGTTTTCAGGTTCATGCATTCTACTACCTTGGACATTACATCGGAATATTTTTGTGTTGAAAAATAAACCCGCGAAGAATCGGGAAGAATCCCGGCTGAAGTAATATTTTGAGAACGGCATTGCCCCAGAATAATTTTTTCTCCGGTACCCTGGCTGATAATCATCGAGTTTGCAGAATCCGATGCCAAAGCAAATTTTCTGTTTCCAAGATAATTTTGGATATAATAGTTTTCGGGCATTTCGCTAAGTATTCCTGTTCGAAGGTTGATGGTTGTTTGAGTCGAATTTAAGCGGCCAACAATAATTTTTTGCCGGGTTTTATCCAAATTCGCCAAAAAATCTGTTGATCTGCCTCCCATTTTTTTCGATACCTTCCAGTTGGTTATATCCCAGAAATATATCTTTTTTTGGGCATCTGTGATCATTAGTTGCCCGCCATCGGGTGAGAAAGCAAAACTTCGAATAAACGTTGGGAATATTCCGGATTTCACTTTTTCCTGGGTGGCCATGTTCCATAATTCAATAACAAATGCTGTATTCCATCCCGCTTCACTAACTGTGTAAGCCGAAATGGCGACTGCAACAAACTGATCATCCGGAGAAAAAGCAGTATGTATTAATACGTTTTTATCAATCTGGTCAAAATCGATGAGGCTACGGGATTGCTTAACAGATCGCAGGCTGATTGTGTGTTCTTTGGAAGAAAAATATCTCAGGAAAAAATATTTACCGCTATTTGAACAGGAAATAGGATAACCTTCTTTGATGAACGATTTTTTATACACCCGTGAAGTGTTGTCTAAATCCCATATTGCATCAATGGTCAATAAATATTTTCCATTTGAAGAGATATTCTCAAAGTAAATTCCGTCGCCCGTAAATTCTGAAGGTATGTTAACGGGATTACCTGATGGTACGTCCCATTCCATATAACAAAGATCACCACAGGCCCGCACAGTTCTGCCATCCGGTGAAAAGGCGACTGCTTTTACATTGAATTTCATTTGGTACTTCATCAATATTTCGCCGGTAGTCAGTTTCCAAAGTATGACCGTTTTGTCGTTGTTATCGCCTCCGGAAACAAGATACTGATTGTCGGGTGAAATGGAAACAAACGCTACTCTTCCCGTATGGCCTGTATAGGTTTTTATTTCAGCACCGGTAGCAATATCCCATAGTTTCAGTGTTTTGTCATCTGAAGCGGTTACTAGATATTTTCTGTCTGAAGACATGGCTGTAGCATTAATCATACCTCCATGCCCGGCAGGGATCACCAGTTCAGGTTTCTGGGCATACAGTAAATTGCCGGAAAGCAAAAGAAACAGGTTGAATACAACAAAGTTATTCAGGTTTCTCATAGCGATATTTTTTGCATTTATTAACAGGAAGATGAATTCATCATCTTGAGAATTTCAGCATACCATCGGGTAATCAACCAAAAAAGAATACAGGTCAACCTATGAGGTCCCTGTGCGGTGTCAATACATTTTATTCTTCCAGGGTTGTCAAATCACCTGTATCCAGTCCCAAAGCCATTGCTTTTAACACCCGCCGCATGATTTTCCCACTGCGTGTTTTTGGTAGTTTCTCGGTAAAAACAACAAAGGCCGGACGGGCGATCGGGCCGATTTCCTTCTCCACATGCTCTTTCAACTCCTCAGCAAGTTTATCGCTGGGAGCAATCCCTTCGCGAAGAATAACGGTGGTATGGATAATGTTTCCCCGCAGGTCGTCGGGAAGCGCAATGGCTGCAGCTTCGGTAACGGCAGGATGGCTCACCAGGGCACTTTCGATCTCGGCAGAACCCAGCCGGTAACCGCTTACTTTGATAACGTCGTCGATTCGTCCGATCACCCAGTAATATCCATCAGCATCCTGCCGGGCAGAATCGCCTGCAAGGTACCATCCCTGTTGCTGGTATTTTTCCCAGTATTTTTCGATGTAGCGCTGCGGATCATGAAGTATCGTGCGTGCCATGCCCGGCCAGGGATTTTTAATGATGAGGTTTCCTTCGTCCCCTTGCTTTACGGCCTGTCCATGATCATCGACGATGGCAACTTCATTACCGAAAAAGGGTTTTGCGCATGATCCCGGCTTCAGGGGCATAACCGGTAGCGGGGTGATCATAAATCCTCCGGTTTCAGTTTGCCACCAGGTATCCATGATCGGACATTTGTTTTTACCTATCACCTCATGGTACCATTTCCATGCTTCGGGGTTAATGGGTTCACCAACGGAACCAAGCAACCTCAGTGAACTAAGGTCGTGGCGGTTGGCCCAGGAAGCACCGTAACGCATCAGTCCGCGGATGGCGGTTGGGGAGGTGTACAGGATATTGATCCCGTATTTTTCGATCATCTGCCACCACCGGTTTGGATACGGATGATTGGGTGCGCCTTCGTACATCATGATGGTTGCCCCGTTGATGAGTGGTGCATAAACGATATAACTGTGACCGGTGACCCATCCGGGATCCGCAGCACACCACCAGCGATCTTCAGCCTTTATATCGAATACATATTTATGGGTGGTTGCCGTGTACACGGCATACCCTCCGTGTGTATGCACCAAACCCTTTGGTTTCCCTGTTGTTCCTGATGTATAGAGGATAAACAACGGATCTTCCGAATCCATCACTTCGGTTTTACAATCCTTGCAATCGAGCGGCATCAGCATCAAATCGTGATACCAGAAATCGCGGTCATTTTCCATGTAGCATTCTTCACCGGTCCGCCTTACCGTAATGCAAACTTCAATTGTGGCCGACCGTTGCATGGCCTCATTGGCAATGACCTTCAAATGGGTTGTTTTTCCTCTCCGGTAGCCCCCGTCGGCGGTAATCAGGATGCGACTTTGCGAATCGTGGATCCGTTCTGCCAGGGCTTCAACACTGAATCCTCCGTATACCACGCTGTGGACCGCTCCCATGCGGGCACACGCCAGCATCGCGATCACCATTTCGGGGATCTGGGGCATGTAAATTGTGATCACATCGCCCTTCTTCGCTCCCATTGCCTTGAGAATATTGGCAAATTTTGAAACTTCCCGGTTCAGGGCATGATAGGAAAAAGTACGCACATCGCCGGGTTCTCCTTCCCAGATGATGGCTAACTTGTTACGGGTTGCATTCTTCTGGTGCCGGTCAAGCGCATTGTGAACAATGTTGATTTTACCACCGGTGAACCATTTGTAAAATGGTTTATTGCTGCTATCGAGTACTTTATCCCATTTTTTAAACCAATCAAGTTTTTTTGCTTCAGCAGCCCAAAAACCTTCCCGGTCATCAATGGATTGCTGATAAAGGGTTTCATATTCTTTGACATTGGCTTTTCTGACTATTTCCTTCGGTGGAAAATAGAAATTACTGACGTGGTCGGTCTTTTGTTCCATGGCTGTTTTTTTTTGGTAACCAAAGATATAAAAATGAAATTGTTCGGAACTGTTTTTTTTTCCAAAACCAGCCCTATCCGTTATGACAGAAGTTCCATAAGTTGGAAAGACCAAACTTGCTATATTTGATTAATCACAATCGTACCAGTGAAATCATTGAACCTACTGTTTGCTGTCAAGGACCCCTCCCCTGGCCCTCCCCTGGCATGGGAGGGAGCCCCTTTACCAAACAATCATGAAAGATATAATTGGTGAAATATTGATTTTAATACTTTCTTCAATGAAATCGTTTGAAATTTTAGATCAAACCACTCCCTCCCCTCCAAGGGGAGGGCATGGGGAGGGGTCATTGTTGGTCAAAATTGAAACAAATAAAACCTACTGGTACGATTCCGATCAATCGCTTTGCTATATTTGTCCTTCTTAATACGGCTCCCCCATGAAAAAAAATATGATGATAACCTGCCTTTTTCTTGGCTTATTTCTTTCAGCAAATTCGCAGAAACAAGCATTCAAAGGCGGAATAGATTTAACATCGACCAGATTGTATTCCGATTCCCGTCCCTGGACCCGCTGGTGGTGGTTTGCCTCAGAAATCGACCGGGCCTCCATTGCAGATAATCTTGTCTGGTTAAAAAACAATGGTTTCGGAGGGGTCGAAATAGCCTGGGTTTACCCGCTGAACCGGATGAAAAAGGATACAATCCATTATACACCCCGCCAGGAATGGCTTAGCCCTGCATGGACGGAAATGGTGGTGTATGCAAAAAAATGTGCCGACAGTCTGGGACTGGGGTGTGATTTTACCTTCGGATCACTATGGCCGTTTGGCGATACAAAAGTTCCGTTCAATGAAGCAACCATGAACATGACCGATCCCGGCTGGCGACAGGATATCACGGCTTCGTGGGATTACCCGAAAAAAGGGTACGTGATTGATCATTTGAACAGAAAAGCATTTCTCAACTATGCTGAAAGAACCGGAAACGCTCTGAAGCCGGCACTCCGGGGTTCGGTTTCGGGGTTGTTTTGTGATTCCTGGGAAGTTGAAACCAAATTTCTTTCCACCCCCAATTTTGAAAACTCATTTCAAAAACGTTATGGATACGCTGTTTCCAATTATACCGACAGTCTGTATTCAACCAACGAGCCTTACCGCAGCATCCGGTACGATTATATGAAGCTCATTTCTGAATATGTCATTGAGGAATTTTATAAACCGTTCACCCGAAAAAGCCATGAACTGGGCGCCTATTCAAGGATACAGTGCTCCGGGGCTCCCTGCGATATAATTTCATCCTACGGCACTGTAGATGTACCGGAAAGCGAGGCGCTGCTGTATGAGCCATCCTATGCAAATATTGTGGCTTCAGCCGCAGTGTTATCCGGGAAAAAAGTGGTGACCTCCGAAACATTCACCTGCCTTTATGGCTGGCCGCGGGAGCATCATTCGGAAGAGCAGACCGCCGACCTGAAATTACTGGCCGATGCCCTCTTTGCCAATGGTGTGAATCATATTATCTGGCATGGAAAACCATACAACCCGGCCGGACAGGATACGGTGAAGTTTTATGCGTCGGTTCATGTGGGGAAAAGTGGTTCGCTGGCTGCAGAGATCCCGTCGTTTAACAAGTACCTGGAAACAATTTCCTCCTTTATGAAAAAAGGAGTGACATTTTCAGAGGTTGCCGTGTATCTGCCGACCGAAGACAGTTGGATTGCCGGGGAGTTGCCGTTGGAAAAGCAATTCATCTGGGCATGGGGCGAATATGAACATCGTTACACCTGCCTGCCGGAAGAACTTAAACCATGGCGCCCTTTGTGGATAAATTCAGAATTTTTACAAAAGGCAGAATTTAAAAACGGGCGGCTCAAGGTGGGCGATGTTTCGTTTTCATCCCTTTACATCGATGTGAAATATATGGATATTGTTGCGCTTCAGCGGGTGGCAGTGCTGGCAGCACAGGGACTTCCGATATGCCTGAAGCAATGGCCTGCTGAACCTGGCTTTAAAAAATCAGCCGGCACCTATCCGCTTCTGATCGAAAAATTACGGAAGCTCAAAAATGTTAAATCTTCCTGGTTGGAAATGGAAAAAATCGAACCAATTGCAGAGGGGACAGAGAATTTTGACTACTGGTGCAGAAAGTCGGAAGACGGGCTTTATATTTTCTTTGCAAACCCGAAATCACAGCATCTGGTCTTTCCACTGGAATACGGCCAATCATTGAATGACAAGAAGGAGCAATATGAGATTGTGATCCATTACAACGGGTCAACCATCCCGGTGACACTGGAATTCAACCCTTACCAATCCCTGCTCCTTAAAATAGATAACCAGAACAAAGTATCCTTTATCGATAAAGGGTTCACCCCGAAAACGCCTGTTTTTCAACCCAGGATCAAAAAGGGGAAAGAGCGATGGGAAGTTGACCGGGCCGGAAAATAAAATCTGCCTTGCCCTAACCGGCTGGTCAGATAGAGCAAAGAGATGATTTTACAACCTGATGCCGGTGATCATGACGATGTTTGTCGCTGTAATTTTTCAATCAAAGCACCCGATGTACCGTGAAATGACCATCCGCTGAATCTCGGAAGTTCCTTCTCCGATCTGGAGGAGGCGCTGGTCGCGATAGAAGCGTTCGATATCATAATCTTTCATCAGTCCGTAACCACCGTGAAGCTGGACAGCTTCATCGGCAACCTCCCGGGCAATTTCCGAACAATACAATTTGGCCATTGCGGCCTCTTTGGCATAAGGCTGGTCGTTTGACTTCAGCCATGCGCCTTTGTAAAGAAGGTTCCGCGCCAGTTCAATTTTGGTAGCCATATCGGCCAGTTTGAATGCATTGATCTGGAACTGGGCTATGGGTTTTCCAAATTGTTTACGGCTTTTAGCATAGGTCAAGGCCATCTCAAAAGCTCCCTGAGCGAGGCCCAATCCCATGGCACCGATTGCAAGCCGTCCACTGTCGAGGGTGCTAAGCATAATGTGCGACCCTTCTCCGCGTTTGCCGAGCAGGTTCGAAGCCGGAACCCTGCATTCGTCAAAAAATAATTGTGATGTGTCCGATGCCCTCCACATCATTTTGCCATGCATGGGCACCCTTTTAAATCCGGGGGTATCGGCATCGACCAGGATGGTCGAAAACTCCTTGTGTCCGTTAACCTCTCCCGAAACAACCTGTACCGTGGCTCCCTTATTAATAATGGAGGCCCCGTTGGTGATAAAAATTTTCGACCCGTTGATGATCCAGTGATCATCTTCCAATCGGGCAGTCGTCTTTGTTGCCCTGGAATCACTTCCCGCATCCGGTTCCGTGAGGCCAAAGGCCCAGAGTGCGTCACCTGTTGAAAGCATGGGAAGGTATTTTTTCCGCTGCTCATCTGTTCCGTAATTCATGATGGGACCTATCCCTAGTGAAATGTGGGCTGCAAGGGTTGCGGCCTGTGAACTGTCGACACGCGCAAGTTCTTCCACTGCAATTACATAGGCCAGGGTATCCATGTCAATGCCACCAAATTCCTGGGGCGTGCGAAGTCCGAAAAAACCAAGTTCGCCCATTCTTTTGGTGAGCGGAACCGAAAATTCAGCTTTTTCATCCAGTTCCCTGGCAATCGGTTTTACTTCGCGTTCTGCGAAGTCACGCACCGTTTTGCGTATCATGTTGTGCTCCTCAGTCAAATACATATTTCAGGTTTCAGGTTATAGGTTTTTCGGAAAATCCGATTGTTTTATCATTCAGAAAAGATATTTTCTGCCACTTTAAAAGCCTTGTCCAATGCTATTTTATCAATGTTCACCGGTAGATTCATTATTTCTGCGAATTTAATCAAATTCTCTGTCTTCAGGTTACCAAGCATCTCTTTTCCAGCCATCGGACATCCTCCCCAGCCATGGATCACCCCGTCGAAACGAGTACATCCTGCCATGTAAGCAGCATTGACTTTGCTATGCCAATCATGGTTGGCTGTATGCAGGTGCAATCCGAACTCAATATCCGGAAACAGTGGGATCAGGGTTGAGTAGACCTCTGTGATCAAGGCTGCATCGATTTCCATCGATACATTCGACAGCGGAATTATTCTTGCCCCGGCTTCATAGAGTTTGCTGACCCATTCCACCAGTAACCCGATACTCCATGGGTCATTGTACGGATTGCCAAATGCCATCGGGATATAGATGACGGCCTGTTTCCCGTTTTTTTCGCAAAGGTTCACCACCATTCCGGCAGTTTCCAACGATTGTTCGACGGTCGAATTCAAATTTAACTTCAGGAATGCGGGTGATATGGAGAAAGGATAAGATATATGCGTAATTTCATCAAGTCCGGCCACTATTTCTGCGCCCTTTCGGTTACCAGTCAGGAACATCCGGTCGGAGGTGGTCCCTGACAAATCAAGTTTTTTCAGCACTTCCAGTGAATCCGCCATCTGTGGAATAATTTTCGGAGAGACCATGCTTCCGATTTCCACTGCATTGAATCCAACCCGGAGAAGCTGGTTGATATATTCCACCTTCTCAACCGTCGGGATGATCCGGGAAAATCCCTGCATTCCTTCGCGTGGTGATTCAATGATCTTTATCATCCCTTGCCGGTCATCGATTTTGGAATTCGTCCGTTTTTGATTGCTTCCGACCGAAGACGCCTGCCAACGATCCGTTCAACCATTGACCCGATCTCAAGTACTTTGTCAATATCCAACTGGGTATCGATGCCCATTTCATCCATCATCACCACCATATCTTCGGTGGATACAAGTCCGACAATATTCGGATCCTTGTAATAATAACTTCCGGTTCCGGCCACAGGCACACCGCTGACGAAGTTGGCCGGTTGCCCTCCGATGCCGCCCATGGTCGATTCGTAGTTGATCATTCCGGCTTGCAGTGCGGCAAGCACATTGGCGAGTCCCCAACCCCGTGTGGTGTGAAAGTGAACGATCTGCTTTTCGACGCGAACCCCCGAATCGAGCAGCATGGAATAGTAGCGGTAAACCCGGTCGGGTGAAGCCGATCCATCGTGATCGGCATGTTCAACATCGTTCACCCCTATGTCGAACCAATGTTTGGTGAATTCAATGGCTTTTTCCATTCTGGTAGGGCCTTCGATCGGACAACCCCAGATCGTACTGACAGTTCCGTTTACTTTAAGTCCGGCCTCCCTGGCGATCGGAATATATTTTTCAGCCATCTTCCAGTAATCGGCCAGGCTGAGCCCAGAGTTTTTGCGATGGTGCGATTCGCTGGTTGAAACCATCAGCAGGATGCGGTTCGGACCCCAACCCTCTTTCTTTGCCTGAATAGCCCGTTCTATGGCTTTTTCACGGATTGTGATGGCCGTTACCGACACCTGGTCAATCAAAGAAGCAACAATCCTGCTTGCACGAAGTCGCTTGAGCACCTCATCGGCGTCTTTGAATTGCGGCATCCCTGATGGATTTCCAAGGTTTGTCACCTCGATGTGTCTGAATCCGGCCAGGATCAACTGTTCAGCAAGCCACACCTTGGCATCGGTGGGAATGAAAATCTCTTCATGCTGGAATCCGTCTCTGACGGTTATATCACCTATGGTTACTTTTTTAGGATAGTCCATTTTTTTTAAGTTAAGAATGAATCTCCTGGCCGCAGAGCAGCGAGGTATCAATTGAATTCTATTTTATAATCCGCTGCAAGCAACGGGGATTAACCCGAATGACCCCACCCCTTCCCCTCCCCTTGAAGGGGAGGGGGCAGGGGGAGAGGTCATAAATATTTAATTTTTTTTCGTCTCCAAATCCTCGAAGGCTACCAGTACCTTACTGCTTTCCACCCGGTCATTCACCTCAACATTTACCTCCTTCACCTCCGCATTGCGTGGCGAAACAATCAGGTTTTCCATTTTCATGGCTTCGATGATGAGCAGTACATCCCCCTTTTTCACTACATCACCAGCCTTGACATGTATTTTTATCACCTTGCCTGGCATGGGTGAGGTAACATGGTTGCTGTCGTGGCCAGAACCTTCAAAAACAGAGGCCGATACAGTTTCAGTGAGAATATCATGGCGTTTCAACTGGAAAATATGTCCTCCAATGGTTAAAAAGGCTTGATTTTCATTATTCTCGGAAATATAGGCGAAATAATTGTGATGGTTGATGGTAAATTCGATGTGATGGTTCGATGATGAAACCGTTGCGGCCTGGTAGTTTTGTTCCAGGATGCCGAAATTAAAGTGGGTGGGTGAAAACCGCGGAATATTCACCATGTACAGCTTTTCTTCAAACTGGATCCGAAGGGTCATCTGGTCACGCCAATAGCCGATGGTTTCCCATAAATTTGGTTTTTTGCAACATCCGGAATTCTTTTCCGGGACCCGGGTCAACGTATGCATAAGGTATCCGATCATGGGAACATGCGGAGGAATTTCATCCTTTTCTTTCGTGATTTCAGCGACAAGCGCGGCTGTGTGATCATCGCAAAACCTGGTGGAGATAGTATTGGTGGTAAACGCCTCACTCTGCAATAATTTTACCAGATAGGTAATATTTGTCCTGATTCCATGGATGATGTAATCGTTCAATGCCTGCAGCATGTTCCGGCTGGCATCATGGCGGTCGTTGCCCCACACCACCAGTTTGCAGATCATAGGATCGAATGAACTTTTTATCTCCGTATTGCTTCCAATACCGCTATCAATTCGGATTCCCGGGATCTCAGGCTCTTTGTAAAAAGACATGATTCCTGGTGAAGGCTGAAAATTATTTGCAGGATCCTCAGCGTAAATGCGGCATTCGATGGCATGTCCCTTTTGCTGAACATCTTCCTGTTTCAGCCGGAGGGTATGGCCGGCGGCCACATGAATCTGTTCTTCAACAATGTCAATGCCGGTAACCATCTCGGTAACAGGGTGCTCAACCTGGATTCGGGTATTCATCTCAAGGAAGTAAAAATCCAAATTCCGGTCAACAAGAAATTCAATGGTGCCGGCATTGCTGTAGCCGATCGCTTTGCCGATGGCAACAGCAGCTTCGCCCATTCTGATGCGCACCTCCGGAGTAATGGTTGGGGATGGGGATTCCTCGATGATCTTTTGGTAACGACGCTGGATGGAACATTCACGCTCATAAAGATGGATCACATTGCCAAAATTGTCACCCAATATCTGTATTTCGATGTGACGCGGTTCTTCGATAAATTTCTCGATGTATACTGTTTCATCCCCAAAATATGCCCTGGCCTGGCGACTGGTTGATTCGATGGCTTCGGCCAGATCCTTCTCTTCGTAAACAATGCGCATGCCTTTGCCTCCTCCGCCAGCTGCGGCTTTCAGCAGTACCGGAAAGCCGATCCGGTGTGCTGTCTTTTCCAGTTCTTCATGCGTCCCGGTAACACCTTCCGTCATCGGGATGTTGATCTTTTTTACAAATGCACGGGCTTCGATTTTGTTACCCATGATTTTCATGGCATGAGTATCGGGGCCAATAAAAATGAGGCCTGCCTGTTTACATGCATCAACAAACAACGGATTTTCGGCCAGGAAGCCATATCCCGGATGGACGGCATCGCACTGCGACCGGGTTGCCACTTCGATGATTTTGGCTATGTTCAGATAGGTATCGCTCAGCTCAACTTCACCAATGCAATAGGCTTCATCGGCATAGGAAACATGCATGGAATCTGCATCTATCTCTGAATAAACGGCAACGGTTTTTATCCCCAGTTTTCTGGCGGTACTGATAACCCGTACGGCGATTTCACCCCGGTTTGCAACAAGTATTTTATGAATCACATGCATATTATTTTACCCAGTTCGGTTTACGTTTTTCGAGAAAAGCATTCATCCCCTCTTGTCCCTCTTCAGATGCTCGGATTTCAGCAATCATCCGGGCTGTATAATCATACGCTTCCATCAGCGTAAGCTTGTTTGCCACATCATGGATCAGCGACTTGCAATGACCCATCGCTTTGGGACCACTTGTCCGGAGGAGATCAACCACCTCCTGAAGTGTTTCCTCAAGTTTTTCTGCGGGAACCGATTTATTTACCAATCTGAAATGTTCAGCCTCTTTCCCCCTGATCCGCCTGCCTGTGATCATCAGTTCTCTGGCGCCGAATTCCCCGACTCTTTTTATCACATATGGAGAGATGCATGCCGGGACTATCCCGATCTTGACCTCGCTCAATGAAAAGGTGGCATCATCGGAACAATAGGCGAGGTCGCAGGCCGATAGCAGACCGTTGGCTCCGCCCAATGCCACACCATGAACAACAGCAAGGGTTGGTCGCGGACAGGTATAAATCGCCAGGAAACACTTTGACAACAGCAGACTTTCTGAATAGTTTTGTTCATAGCTGTTCTGTGAAACAGCTTTCATCCAGTTCAGGTCAACGCCGGCGCAAAAGGACTTTCCTCTCCCGCGCAGGATCACACAAAGGAATTGCGGGTCGATGGTCTCAACACAATCGGTGAGCTCGCGGAGCATGGTCTCGTTGAAAGCGTTGTGCAGATCGGGCCGGTTCAGCCAGATGGTAAGAACCCCATTATCTGTAGTGGTTTCGATGGTTTTGTATATTTTCATTGTCACTTGTCACTTGTCATTTGTCATTTTTTACATTCTGAATATCCCGTACTGTGTCTTTTCATATTTCTTGTTTTGCGATATGGCAATGGCCAATCCAAGTATTTTGCGCGTATCAACGGGGTCGATGATTCCATCATCCCAGAGACGTGCTGTGCTGAAGTATGCCGACCCTTCGTCTTCATATTTTTTGAGGATGGTTTGCAGCATTTTCTCCCTTTCGTCGGGCAACAAACTTTTTCCGGCAGCTTTTAGCTGGTCTTCCTTCACAGTGATCAGCACATTGGCTGCCTGTTCTCCGCCCATCACCGAAATTTTGGAATTGGGATACATAAACAGGAACCTTGGTTCATAGGCACGTCCGGCCATGGCATAGTTGCCGGCTCCGAACGAACCTCCGAAAACTACGGTAAATTTAGGAACATTGGCATTGGCTACCGCATGCACAAATTTCGCTCCGTCGCGTGCAATTCCGGCCCGTTCATACTGTTTTCCAACAATAAAGCCTGTGATATTCTGCAGAAAAAGAATCGGAATGTTCCTTGAAGTGCAAAGTTCAACGAAATGGGCACCCTTAAGGGCTGTTTCACCAAAAAGAACACCATTGTTGGCCAGGATCCCAACCGGATAGCCCATGATCCGTGCAAATCCGGTGGTAAGGGTCGGCGCATACCGTTCTTTGAATTCATGGAATAAACTACCGTCGACCATGCGGGCAATGACCTCCTTTGAATCGACTGCCTTTTTCAGATCGATTGGCAGGATGCCATAAAGCTCTTCCGGATCATAAAATGGTTCTTCGATCGGAAAGGTCTCCAATTCCTGATATTGATGACGATTG
The DNA here is from genome assembly GCA_903925275.1 of uncultured Bacteroidales bacterium. GTDB lineage: Bacteria > Bacteroidota > Bacteroidia > Bacteroidales > FEN-979 > CAIVAT01. The sequence goes on along the minus strand of CAIYES010000161.1, from coordinate 10,397 downwards.
ATGGATTCAAAAATATTCCGACAGATCTGGATGGCATGAATATCGTTTTCAGCAAGATGATCGGCGACCCCTGATATCATGGTATGAACTTCAGCTCCGCCAAGCTCTTCGGCCGAAACTTCCTCACCGGTAGCAGCTTTCACTAACGGAGGCCCCCCGATGAAAATCGTTCCCTGGTTGCGAACTATGATTGTCTCATCGCTCATTGCCGGCACATAGGCCCCGCCCGCAGTGCATGATCCCATCACCACGGCAATCTGGGGAATGCCCTGGGCCGATAACCTTGCCTGGTTGAAGAAAAATCGCCCGAAATCGTATTTATCGGGAAAAACATTGGCCTGCTCCGGCAAAAAAACCCCGCCGGAATCGACAAGATAAACACAAGGAAGACGATTTTCCATGGCAATCTCCTGTGCCCGGACATGTTTTTTGATCGATTCCTTGACATAGGTACCTCCCTTTACGGTAGCATCATTGGCCACGATCATCACCTCTTTGCCATGGATCACCCCTATTCCGGTAATGATCCCGGCGGATGGAAATCCGTTGTCGTACAAACCAAAAGCGGCCAGGGCGGAAAGTTCAATAAATGGCGTGTTGCGATCGACAAGCAGGTCGATGCGATCGCGTACCAGAAGCTTTCCACGCTCTTTGTGTCTTAAAACGGCCTGCTCAGGTCCCCCCTGTTTAATGGTGGCCAGTGTTGCCTTGAAGCGGCTGAGCAATTTCAGGTATTCATCCCGGTTTGACTGGTATTCCGGGCTTTTTGTGTTTATTTTACTCTCTATTCGAAACATGGGTGGGTTCGGATTGCCAAATGAAATTTGAGCCTACTAAATTAAGAATAATTCTAAATTGCACAAACTATTTCTGAAATATCCGGCTTACCTTTGCGTTGGTTTAAACCGGGGGTTGGCTTTTCAGCTTTTGTGGCCTTTGAAAAATACAGTGTGATCCTTGCAGGTTATTGATAAAATACTGGATCACAGGGATCATTGAAGGCTACCAACCCACCCGGAAGGAAAAAACAGAGACGGATGACAAACACGCTTACCCCTGATAAATTAACAGAACTGACCCTGGAGAAACTTCTTGAATACGAGGAGTTAAACGGGGAGAAAACTACCTTGCGAAAAGCATTTGCGATGATGCTGAACCAATCGGAGCGTGACCAGGATTCCGGTTACGCGGCGATGGTTCTGGAAACTGCACAAATAATCCTTGAAGAAATGGGCCTGGGCCCTGAATCGGTTAAGTGTGTGATGCTTAAAAATGTGGCCGATAAAGGTGCCCTGTCACCGGAAAAGATCGAAGCAGATTATGGAAAAACGGTTGTAGGATTGATTGAAGGAATCCACAAACTTGAACGTCTTGATACTAAAAAGTACGACACCAATAAGGAAAATTTTATCGGATTGCTGCTTACCCTGTCCGACGATATCCGTGTTCTGCTTATCCGGCTTGGCATGAGACTGTATGACATGCGTCATCTTGCTGATTACCCGGTTGAAAAACAGGATTTGATCACCGGCGAAACACAGGCGCTTTATATCCCCATAGCCCATCGGCTGGGGCTTTATCAGATCAAAAATGAGCTGGAAGACCGGGTCATGCGGTTTATCGACCCGGAAACCTATACATTGATCGAGAAAAAACTAAGTGAAACCAAAACTGACCGTGACCAGTACGCTGCCGAATTCATACAGCCCATTCAACATATGCTTGAGGAAAACAGATTTGACTGTGAATTGAAAAGCAGGGTAAAATCTATCCCCTCCATCCGTCGAAAAATGCTGACGCAAAAAGTTGAATTTGAAAAGGTTTACGATGTATTTGCCATTCGCATCATTCTCAACCACACAGTAGAAAACGATGCCGCCGACTGTTGGAAGATCTATTCGCTGGTGACCGATATTTATACCCCAAACCCACGTCGTTTGCGCGACTGGATATCCTTTCCGAAATCAACCGGATATGAATCGCTGCATACTACTGTTATTGGCCCCGGCGGACGTTGGGTGGAAGTTCAGATCCGTACACGCCGCATGGATGAAATTGCTGAAAAGGGATTTGCGGCCCACTGGAAATACAAATCGGGCGATCATGCACAGGCCAAAACCGATATGTATGCCAATATTCGTGAAATGCTTGAACGACCGTCGCGTACCTCGCTGGAAAAATCGATCAGCCACGAAAAAAAAGCGCTTTACACCGATGAGATATTTATTTTCACCCCGAAAGGCGATCTGAAGAAATTAAAATCCGGTTACACGGTACTTGATTTTGCATTTGAAATCCATTCAGAAGTCGGCTCTGCCTGTACCGGAGCAATCGTAAACGGGAAAATGGTACCGCTAAAACATGTTCTGCAAAACGGGGATTCCATAAAAATTCTTACCTCAAAGTCGCAGAAGCCAAACCCCGGCTGGCTCGAAATCGTGAAGAGTCCGCGCAATCTCGCCCGCATCAAGCATGCATTGAAAATGGAGGTATATAAAGAGTCTGATGCGGGGAAAGAGATAATCAAAAACAAAGTGACCCAGCTTGGATATGAATTTATCGACACCACCATTAACAAACTGGTCGCTTACTTTGGTTGCGAGAACATTCTGGAACTATACCAGCGTTTCGGAGAAGGAAAAGCCGACCTGAGCAAGATAAAAAAGATATTATCCATGCCCGACCCGGATGTGGCACCTGTCCTACCGAAGGAGGAAACTTTCCCTGAGCGGATTTCCGGGGTGATGGCCGGGAAGGAAGACTTCGTGATCATTGATCCGCAGATTAAATCACTTCATTATGAATTTGCCATATGTTGCAAACCGTCGCCGGGCAATCCCATCTTTGCATTTGTCAGCATTTTCAAAGGTATAAAAATCCACAAAACCACATGTCCCAATGCCCGTCAGATGATTACGCATTACCCCTACCGGGTGCTGGAAGCACGCTGGAAAACCCCGGAGATATAAACTGATGAATACTTCAGCAAACTCTATGAGTAACAACCTGGTCATCGAGGTCCGCAAGGTGCATAAATCATTTAAAACCGTACAGGCTGTGCGGGGAATTGACCTGCATATTCCGCAGGGACAGTTTGTGGCACTGCTTGGCCCCAACGGAGCCGGTAAAACTACCCTGGTTGAAATGATCGAAGGAATACAGCAACCCGACAAGGGCGACATCTTCATCATGGGAAAAACATGGAAAGGGAATGAAGATTACCTTCGCCGGATCATCGGACTTTCGCTTCAGGAAACACATTTTATCGACAAACTCAGTGTCTGGGAAACACTCAGGCTTTTTGCCAGTTTTTTCGCCATCGGGAAAGAGCGTTGCGAAGAGGTATTGCAGCTCATCGCGCTGGAGGAAAAGAGGAGAGCCTGGGTTGTGAATCTTTCGGGAGGGCAGCGACAGCGTCTTGCCATCGGGATTTCCCTGCTCAATAAACCTAATATTCTGCTTCTCGATGAACCAACCACCGGTCTGGATCCCAATGCCCGCCGCGAAATCTGGGCTATTCTGCGTAAACTGAAAGAGCAATCACAAACCTCCCTGATCCTCACCACGCATTACATGGAGGAGGCGGAGCAACTTTGCGACTATATTGTAATCCTCGACCACGGAAAGATTTTAAAGGAGGGCACCCTCACAGCGCTGCTGGGTGAAATTCAGGATTTACCCCTGAAGCCTGTTGAAACACGAAGAACCACCCTCGACGATCTCTTTATCTCACTAACCGGCCGCCATCTCAATGAATGAACGCATCTCAAATAACCAGTTGCTGCACCTTATATCGGCCAACTTTAAAGAGTTGATCCGGGAACCGGGAGTGCTTTTCTGGGGAATCGTTTTCCCGATTCTCATGTCGCTTGGACTGGGGATCGCCTTCACCGGGAAAAAGGATGTCGTTACCACCATTGCCGTAACAGGACAAAATCGCCTGGTATACCACCAGCCAACCGATTCATCATCGGTGATACGACGCTTTCTTGTCGCGAACAGATCCCTTGTGGAAAAAGATAAAAACGGGTGCATTTCCTGTAAACTCACCATTCCCGATGATAAACTGGGAAACACCACCTTCATTTTTCAGGCGATGGACTGGCAGCAGGCCATGGTATTAATCAAACGCGGCAACATCAACATCATCCTCGATGAAGAAAACGGAGCGGTTCATTATCATTTTGATCCCATGAACCCCGATGCCCAGCTTACCTATCTAAAATTGACCAGGTTATTCAGTACAGCCGGCGTTGTAACAGGGAGAACCAATGCCGTAATAAAACCCCTTACTGTCAGCGGCACACGTTACATCGACTTTCTGATTCCCGGGCTGATGGCCATGGGGGTGATGATGTCGTCGATGTGGGGAGTGAGCTATGCCATCATCGAACGCCGGTCGAAAAAACTGCTGCGCCGCATGGTGGCAACGCCGATGAAGCGGTCAAACTTTCTGATTGCACTTATCACCGTTCGTGTTTTAATGAATTTCGTTGAGGCAGGGTTACTCTTTCTCTTTGCCTGGTTAGCCTTCCATATCACCATCCAGGGCAATCTGGCAGCCCTGTTTGTACTGTTTTTTGCAGGGAATTTCGCCTTTGCCGGGATTTCAATTTTTATCTCCTCGCACACTGCTAAAACCGAGATCGGTAACGGGCTGATAAACGCCGTGAGCATGCCGATGATGGTACTTTCCGGTATATTTTTCAGTTATCACAATTTCCCTGAATGGAGCATCTCCACCATCCAGAAATTCCCGCTCACCCTGCTGGCCGACGGCATGCGGAGCATTATGATTGAAGGGGCAGGTATTGCTGAAACAGCCTTACCGGTCGCAATCCTTGCAGTGACCGGTCTGATTTTCTTCGTTGCCGGCATGAAAATTTTCAGGTGGCATTGATTGGATCAAGAGGAATTTCCAGGGGCGGGGGGGGTAAGGTAGCACAGCATAATTCATATTTCAGATTTCAGATTTCAGATTTCGGATTTCAAAAAAAATATAAAATGTGAGATGTGAGATGTGAAATCTGAAATCTGAAATCTGAAATCCGAAATCCGAAATCTAAAGGTATATAACAAAAGAGGCCGCCCCATTATGGACAGCCTATAAACCCATCAACCCATCAACCAATCAACCCATCAACCCATCAACCCATCAACCAAATATAACAAAAGAGGCCGCCCGATTAAGGACAGCCTCTAAGATTAAAATCGTTTACGGTTAAGCTTATACCAGTTTAACATTTACAGCATTTAATCCCTTTTTACCTTCGGTCAGGTCGAATGTTACTTCGTCATTTTCCCGGATACGGTCAATTAAACCAGAGGCATGAACGAAATATTCTTTGCCTGTCTCGGAGTCCATAATAAATCCAAATCCTTTTGACTCATTAAAGAATTTTACTTTTCCATTTTTCATAATAATAATCAAATTAAAAATAATATTGGGCAAAGGTAGATATAAAAAATAGAATATCGACCAAATAATAAAAAAAAACTATACTCAGGGTTATTTTTTGCGGAATCCGCCTTTGCGAAAGTTGCTTTTATGTTTTTTCGGGTCAAATTCCGGCCCTTGCCCAAGATGTATGGGAATTGCCCCCTTGTAAACAGATTTTCCCAGCAGTGTTTCGATGGTCGCAAATTTGCCCTGGTCTTTTTCACTGATCAGGGTGATGGCGGCGCCTTTTGCCTGTGCACGTGCGGTGCGGCCTATCCGGTGTATGTAATCCTCCCCGTCGTTCGGCACATCATAGTTGATCACCATGTCGATGTCTTCGATATCTATCCCCCTGGATACGATGTCTGTTGCGACAAGGATGCTCAACTCTTTACTCCTGAACCTGTTCAAAACCTTCTCCCTTGCGGGTTGATCGAGGTCGGAGTGGATCTCTTCGGCATTGAGCTTCAGTTTTTTCAAGGCAGCACTCAACTGTTTTGTGGCACTTTTGGTTGAGCAAAAAATAAGGATACTCCGGAGTTTAAGATCTTTCAGCAGGAATTGAACAAGCGGAATTTTCTGAACATCATAAACCACATAAGCCATCTGGAGTATGTTTTCAGCAGGCTTCGACGGGGCAATATTGATTTCGACAGGATTCTTTAAAATTTTCCTGGCCAGATCACGCATATCTTTTGGCATGGTGGCTGTAAAACAAAGGGTTTGCCGGGTTTCCGGCACGTATGACATGATCTTCAGGATGTCGTCGTAAAATCCCATATCGAGCATACGGTCAGCCTCATCAAGAATCAGGTAACGTAAACTTGACAGGTTAACATATCCCATATTCAGATGTGCTATCATCCTTCCTGGCGTGCAGATAACCATGTCGGCCCCATTGGCAAGTGCCTGACGCTCCCTGGAAAACGAAGCGCCATCGGTGCCGCCATAAACAGGGATGGAACTCACCGGTGTGAAGTAGGAAAGCCCCTCCATGTGCTGATCAATTTGCTGGGCCAGTTCGCGGGTGGGTACGATCACAAGCGCCTTGATGGCATCATCGTGAGGCTGTGTGATAATTTTCTGAATGATCGGCAAAAGGAAGGCTGCCGTTTTTCCGGTGCCGGTCTGTGCCGACCCGATAAGGTCTTTCCCTGCTAAAATGGCCGGAATTGCCTGCTCCTGGATGGGGGTTGCGGTATCATATCCCAACGCATCAATTCCCTCAATTAACCGCTCCTCAAAATTAAAATCGTGAAATGTCAAAATGGTAAATTATTTGGCAAAGGTAATAAAAAGTGACGAATGACAAGTGACAAGTGACAAGTGACAAGTGACAAGTGACAAATGACAAATGACAAATGACAAGTGATGGGGTAAGGGGAGGTTGATTCATAAAATCAGTTTCCTGTTTTATGGAAATATTAAATTACCTGTGATTGTCATTCTGCTGGTTGAACCACTCAGGGTGATGTTACCACAATTGACACCAATGGTAAGATCTCCTTCAAACACCGGCCAGTTCAAGGCTGAAGGTGGAATAACCACCTGGGTACTACTGCCGGGTACAAGCCAGTTATCCCAGTTCGACAACGCATTCCAAGCTGTCGAAGAATTTCCTGTCCACAGACCGGCCAACCCTGCCCGCAGGTACCCTGGCTTTTCCTCGGAATCAGCGCATGTCGGATTTGTGGTAAAAAGTGTCACCGAATAAGGTCCGCCCTCAGTGAATTGTACCTGGGGGCTTGACGAAGATGCATTTGTCCCATTTACAAAAACCACGTATGGCCTGTCGAAACTCCAGCTCCAGGAAGTTGCTCCTCCTGTGCTGAGGTCGGTAAGCTGAACCGTTTCATTTTTCAGCGGTGTAAGCTTATCGGCTGAAAAATTTGCCACGAGCACCGGACTAACGGTCATGATTACTGCATTGGATGTGGCAGGGTTGCCGGAATTACAAATGGCATTGGATGTAAGTACACAGGTTATAGCATCATTGTTTAACGGGATGTATGAATACGTGGCGTTTGTGGCGCCGGTTACATTTACCGTGTTAACTTTCCATTGATATGCAGGAGTGGTTCCGCCATTGGTTGGTGTTGCCGTAAAAGTAACACTTGCTCCGGTACAAACAGGATTAGAGGATGCCGCAACCGATATGCTGACCGGAGAAGCAGTGCACGTGATCTGAACATCATCTATACATATACCATAGCCATATTTTTCAGTTCCTTCAAAGGCTATGGAATATTCACTGCTTTGAGCCGGCAAAGTAATTGTTTCCTGTGTCCAGGAGGTAATGGAACTGGTATAGGTTGCAAGTAACATCCAACTTCCACCGGCTGAAGTCTTATAATAAACCCTTAATTCATCCTGATCAGGATTCCAGTATGGCTGTGTATGCCAGAATTTTAATTGCGGGCTCAGCAAAGAAGCAATATTCAGGGTCGGGGTAATCAGTTTTGTAACATTTTGTGTTCCATACGCTCCTTCATAAAAAGATGCATTATAACTACCCAGATGCGAAGCACCTGGCATACCTGATTGATTTCCATTCATGAAGGTCCAATTGAGTGATCCTGTTACTGTTTGCTGTGTCCAACAAGCCGGCATCGTCCCTCCGTTCTCAAATCCTTCATTCCAGGGGAAGGATGTAATGGTGCAGTTTATAACATTAATATAATTCGTTTTGGTTTCTGCATCACTGCCATAGGCATTGGCAGCTGTGAGAGTTACACTGTAAGAACCTGTTGTTGTAAACTGAACCTGAGGATTCTGGGATGTTGAGGTTGTTCCATTCAGATAGGTTACTGTTGAAGGAGAGAAACTCCAACTCCAGCTGGTTGGAACATTGATTGAAATATCAGTAAAAATAACCTGGGTGTTAATGGATGGATTTGTGTTACTTGCAGTAAAATCGGCTACGGGCGGAACCGTAGATGCAATACCACTGATGATCATCGCGTAGGCCTGAGGCCCCCCGGTTAAAGTACCGTCATGGTCAACGGTTATGGTATAGATTTCTCCTGCAACCGGGCTGGCAATATAAACTACTTCCACATTGTCAACATTGTTTTCTGCAATGTTTGTTGCGGCATTTGCCGGATTATCCCGGTCAAGCTTCCAGGGATAATAGGTGCTTCCCGACCTGGTGATCCTTAAATCAAGATCATTGACCAGCATTGGGGTAACCGGATCGAGTGAGGCAGGAGGAGGAGTTCCCAGTTGATCGGTCCATACAATTGTGACTTTTATTGGTTCGGTACCCAAAGCTACGATATCACGGGTATAAGTCGCGCCATTACTTAATGTAAGTTCGCTCATTACATCTGTCGTCTGATCTGCAGAAATTTTCAAAGCTGCATTTTTTGTATTCATCAATCCCCATCCGAACATGTAATCGGGTCCTGTATTTGGACCAGCTTCATCAGCTGTGTGGATTACGAGGGCTTTTAGGGTGGCTGAACGCATGTAGCTGCCTTTCAGGGTGTAATAATGTTCCTGCAACAAAGCGAGAGAACCGGCTACCGATGGTGAAGCCATTGAAGTGCCGCTCAAAGATGCATAACTGGTGTTGTTTGTATTATACGTTGAATAAAGGCTAATACCATTGGCAACAATATCCGGTTTTATCCTACCGTCATCGGCTGGTCCCCACGAACTGAAAGAACTCATAACAACACTTGACGGAGTTGTATAACCCCCGGGGATATCGTTGACAGCTCCCACCGTCAGAATGTTTTTTGCTACCCCTTGTTGCCCGATACAATCATAGGGTCCGTCAGGAGGATATCCTGTTCCTGAATTGCCACGGTCATTGCCGGCCGATTTGCAAATTAAAAAATAGGGTGCATTTAGCGCTACCTGGTCCCATTGCCGGGTATAGGAGTCATAAAATCCAAACAGATAATCTTCCTGTGTACTGATAGCCGGATCTCCATACCAGGTCCCTGCATCCCATCCCCGCGTATAACCGTAGGAGTGATTACTGATCAGCGCTCCGGCAGCGCCTTCAGTGGCCATTTCAGAAACATCGGAATTCCAGTCGAACGACCGTAAACTTGCCTGGTATGCCATGCCTTTAGCATTTGCGACAACTCCGGAAGCCATAATTGTTCCGGCTACATGCGTTGAATGATAATGGGTTGAAACCGCATCAACAACCGTTACCCTGGAACCAAATTCCTGGTGGGTGGATAAAACGCTCCCTGCATCCCATTCCCTTACCGTGATACCTGATCCGGTCAAACTTAATCCTACTCCGCCACCTGAATAAACCTTATTGGTCGAAATAGTAGCAGCAGCAGTTGAATTATCGGTGATGTAATATTGCGGGTGCCCTTTTTTATCAATGTACTGGATTTCCATAAATGACCCATCGATCTCTTTCGTAACAGGATAACCATTGCGTTTTGCCCATTCAATGGCTTCGGCCTTTTTTATGGAATATGTCGCTGCCTCCCTTTTCGCAATGGAATTGAGCGTATCAATTTGTGCTTTTGTCTGGGAATAGCCCGGAATTGATAAGGTTAAAATAACAGCAATAAGAAAAAAAATAAAATTCTTCATCATATTTTATATTGGTCCGGATCGGACCAGGTTTGTAAAATCGGGTTAACAATTACCCCCGGAAATACCCTTTTTAGCTTTGGCAGATGGAATGATAAAAACGAGTTAACAAATTTGGTCAGGACACTTAACAGAACCAGGTTCAACGGGATTGCTCAGATAATTTTGTGCAAAGTTACTAAATGTTGAGTGAAATAAAGATGTTACCTTTTTCGCATGTCTGTTTTTTTATACTTTTATCCCATGAAATTGCCATAATCATAACGTAAATGCAAACCGAACATGATAATTTATGGGTATTCCATATGACCATTGAAATAGAAATTATTAACTCATGAAATACCCATAAGAATAAAGTTCATGCAAACCGTGAATGATAATTATGGGTATT
>CAIYES010000160.1 GCA_903925275.1 uncultured Bacteroidales bacterium | reverse complement strand
GCAGACCCTGACAGGTCTGAATGGCCGCAAAACCTGACAGCGTCTAAAAGACCTGTCAGGTTTTATTTATAATATTTGCGTCTTAGTAGTAAATTTAAAAAACGACTTTTCACCGTCAACTCATTCTTTGAAAATCACTTTGTACATTGCCGGGAACACACTGATCCTGATCCTGCTGATCAGGGTAGTGTAGGCATCTGTACCGGCATCCTCATAATTGACTCCGAGGCCTGTAACATCAGTGATATGCTGCTGGAAAATCATATGTCCGTTTTTATCGGTTACAGATAGATCCGCAACGAGTACAGCGGAGAATTTTCCGTTACGTTCCGAACTTTTTGTTGTATTTGCGTCAACCGATAGGATAAAACCGGCACCGGCAGGATTTGAAGCGATCGTAAATCCATCGCCGGCCAACAGGGCATTTATTTCCCGCAACGTATGGGAATTGACAATTTTTGTATCTATATTTTTTTCGTTTACTTCAACATAAAACACCGAAGGAATGATGTTGACCGGCAATACAAACTCCATGGCCTTGATGTTGCTGAGTAATTTTCTGACTACGGCATCCTGGGTGGTTTCCCTCACCATTTTATCGAAGTTTACCGTGGTTGTGATATATTCGGTTTTTCGTTTTGAATTGATGATCCCTGTTTTAATCCTGAAGGTTCCGTTGGCATCCGAAACAAAATCGTCTTTTTTCCCCGGGAAAAAGGAATATGAGGTGATTACTGGAACGCCTGAAAGGTGAATAGTTTTTTCGTTTTCCACCGTAGCCGTTACATTTTCGTTCTCAGGCTTTTGCCCTCTTTTGACATCGATCGAATTTACCGGATAAACAACCCTGATGTGCTGCACGGCGGAGGTGAGGTCTGCAAACAGGAGGCTGGCATATGACTGCCCCTGACCGGCAACTTCAGTGTGGAGATCCTCCCCCAGAAAATCTTTGATCTTTTCGATGGCTTTAACATAGTTATAGATGGCTTCGGCCGAATTACCCGATTTTATTGATTTTTCGACTTCACGGTAATCGCCCTCCGATTTTGACAGTGCCGTTTGGATTCGCTCTTTTTTTATCCGTTCATATTCCGACTTTGAAAGTCTGTAATAAACCCAGTAACGGCTTTCGTTTTCCCAGTTTTCGACCATTTCATAACCCTCCAGATAATTTTTCGTGGATAGTTTGATGTTGTCCCTGAAATAATCACTGAATTTATTATCGAATTCAAATTGGCTTAACACGGAAGAGCTGGAAATATTCACCGATATATTCCCGGCTAAATCGGATAAAGCATTTTGTTTGGCCTTTTCGCGAAAATCCATCTGAGCAGTTTTCGGTGCTGTTCCAATCCCATGGTAATACTGGGGATCATTTGGGGTTTTCTTTACCCATTCGGGCGCATTAGCCATCGGATCTTTACTGCTGACTTTTTTTCCTGTAGAACAAGAACCAAGGAAAATTGTCAAAAGAAGGAGATAAAATATCTGTTTCATTTTTCCGGATTAAAATTGTTGATGCTGCCGGCAATGTTCTGAGAAACTGATCCGAAAATTTTGTCAGTAAGGGTTTCCAATGAGGTTATTGATTTCGATGCATGCAGCAGATTTTGCAAGGACTTATAATTGCCGACATCGATTGAATACACGCCGTTTTGAAAAATCGCAGGATAAAGATTATCAGTTGTTCCATAGTAGGTTGCGAATCTGATTTCATCATTTTTATTCTCTGTAAGCCTGTTTGACACTAGCACTTCTCCATTTTCAACCGATACCAGTTTATAAGTCAGCGTAACTGTCATGCTGTTTCGTTTCGATGATTCTTCATATTTCACCTGCTTGTCAAAAGTCGATATTTCTCCGGTAGCTTTTTTGGTAACTGTCCGCTCGAAACCTGTTTTTTCGGCTTTGATCATTGAGCCTTCATTGCGCGATAATTCAGTAAAATCAATGTACAACACGGCCTTGAGATTTTGCTTGTTGCCAAGTTGCCGCAAAAGATTTACATCGAAATTTCCTAAAGAATTCACCAGCGACCGTTCAATGCGCTGATCGACAGCAGAAAGGTCATAAACTTTCAGGAACAGATTCTTCTGGCTGATCAATTTACTGATAAGCAAAGCCTGGAATTGTTGTGCTGCGGCTGTCCTGCTTCCCTGTGCGGAGGTTTTTACGGCAATGGGATATTGTGCACAGGCCAATGCTTTTTCGCGCTGCTCGGCAGCATCTTTGTAAGTTCCGGCATCTTTCACCACATTGTCGAAAGCGTAATAGGCTGTCCTGCATTTGCCGTTCCCCAGAAAAACATTTGCGCTGCGGTACACAGGCTCGTTGCGGGCTTCGGTATACAGCGGTTTTACATCTTTGAAATTCGGATCGACACGGAATACTTCACCAAGTGCTGTTGCCGCATCCTGGAAATTCTCATTCATCAAATAGACGGAACCTTGTTTGTAGCGCTCATTAAGAGCCAGTTTCATCTGATCGCCAACATCGGAATAATTTTTATCCTGTTCAAAAATCGAATTCCATTTCCTGTAGGCATCCATGTATTTTCCTTCGCCGTAAAGGCGGGCCCCATCCTGATAAACGGGCTCAAAAGTGGCCTGCTTCAGGTAGTTTCTGGTATCCTTGTAATCAGGGTTGATTTTGAAAATTTCGAAAAAAATGGCCTTTGCCTCCTCGTATTTCTGATCTCCCATGGTTTTCTGACCGGCTTCGTATCTTTGGGCGAGGTAATATTCGCTGGCATCGGTAAAACAGCGTTTCATGGCCGGATCAGGTTTCAGGTCGATGCCCGCACTACTGAGCTTTTCAATGAAATCCTTTGTTGTGATATAGTCGTACACTGTTTTTTTGTAGTCACCCCTGCTGAATGACTGGGCAATATTATCTGCCTGTTCTTCGATATAAAGCTGTCCGGATCGTTTCAGTGCGATTTTGATCTCTGGTTTCTGGGGCCTTTTGATGCAGGCTTTGTAATATAACTCTGAAGCATCTTTGAACATCCCTGCCGATTCGTACTCTCCTGCTTTTTTCATCGTTTTTTTTACCATACAACCAACAGTAAATAAAACAATAAGCATGAAGATCGCTGTTTTTACTGAGCTCTTCCGCATAGTACCCGGTTTTTGGTGGAGTTAATGATATTTTTATGTAAAGCCCTTATGAATCTCCTCGCCGATGCACAGCGAGGTATTAATATTCATTCCCAACCTCATTTTTATCGACAATTTTTCCATTCACGATGGTAAACACCATCCAGGTCGTACCTTTTCTATTCACCGGAACAGTATAGCTCTTCAGCAATTGATTGTTGCCATAAACCTGCACATTTGCACCAGATTTGGAAAGTGCTTTGGAATTACGCGCGTTTTTACCTGAATAATTCTTGATATAACAGGTATAGGTTGCATTATTGTCTGTATTTTTCACGGTAATCGTCTCAGGTCCGAATCCTTTAAGATCATCCCGATCCAGTTTTGCAGTTCCGTCGTTGGAGATATGCATGTTTTGAAATGAGATGTGGTAATCTCCTTCCTTGATAAGATGCAGATCCAGATCAGCAGGGCTTTTTCCCCAGCCCAGTACCACGCGCAGCGCTCCAAAATCGATGACCGGCGATACGGTGAACCGGTTGTTGAAAATCGTTCCGGCCGCTACTTCAAACTGGTAGGTAGCAGGAATAAAACCTTCTTTGCTGAAATGCAAGGCATACGTTTTATCATCAGGAGGATCAATCAATACTTTCCCTTGCATGTCGGAAGTATATTCTTCCATCCCTTCGATGTTAATGGTTGCCCCTTCAACCGGATTTCCATTTTCGGCATTGATAAACCGCAGCACTAATTTCCCGTTTTCAAGCGTTTCCATCTCATCGTCCATCGTCTCAAGCATCTTCTCATACTGGGCAAATGCAAAAATGGGTAACAATGCCAGGATAACTAAAAATAATTTTGTTTTCATAATAGTTGGTATTTATTGTTTGTTAAACCTTATCCATGAAATTACACATGACCAAATGTAATAAATTTAATTGAGCCTGCTGAGAAATGGCAAAAACATATTCAAACCGCAAAACATTTCAAATTCAAGTATATTATATTTAGCGTCTTAGCGTCTTCGCGGTGAAAAAAGTTTTCGAAGAAGACTAAAAATTGATTTTCTTCTCCTGATTTTATTGAAGGTATTCTTTATGAGTTTCAATGAAAAATTTCACAATAACCCCGGAACATCACAAATCTGGCCAACCACGTGTTTTACTTTTCATGATCTGTATCGCTCAGTGAAAAGTTGTGGTCGAAAGGTTGAGGAGGTCCTGGGTGATGGGGATACCCGATTTTTTCATGATTTCGATAACCTCCATGGCTTCCTTCCTGCGGTTGGTCTGGAAGTAAACCATTGCAAGGTTGTGATAAGCTTGATTGTTTTCGGGATCAAACAGCGTAACCTGCCTCAGGTAATAGGCTGCACTGTCATGTTTTGACCTGTTATAGGCTGACTCGGCCAGTTTGAAATAGACATTTGCCAGCACTGCGACAGCAGATTTCTTTGTGGGATCCAGGGCAATTCCCTTTGAAAGGTACCATGCAGCACTGTCCAGCTTGTTTAATTCAAAGAAACATCTGGATAAATTGAAATACAGATCCGGAAAATTTGAAAAGGCAAGTTCCTTCTCATAATAATACACGGCTGAATCTTTCTTGTTTTTTCGTTCAGCATTGATGCCCATCCAGTAGTTCACAAGCATTTCATCACGGTCGATTGCATACGCCTGCCTGATGTATTTCTCCCTCAGGACCGTATCTTTTGATTGAATACCCTGGTTCAGTTTTGCAAAAGCAGACGTTGGAGAATCGGCCACCGCCCTGTCCCAGAAAGTTTGCCGGTCGCGGTAACAATCGAGCCGGATAAAGGAAACTACCATAAAAATCAACAAAATGCCCGCTGAAACGATCAGGATGTATCTCTTTTTCCATTTTTCGGAAAACAAAAGTGTCTGGCTCAGCACTAAAAGAATTCCGACGAATGGCAGATATAACCTGTGTTCATAAATCTGGTTGTTGAGTTGTTTGGGAACGAGCAATACCGGGAGTAGGAACAGGAAGTACCAGAGCAGTCCAATGATAACAAGTGGTTTGTTATAACTTTTAGAAATTGCTACAAGCGTGATCAGCAGAAGAGTCGCAAGGCTTCCCCATATCAGGGTGATGTCTTCAAACTGAGGAACAGCTGAAAGGTTGAATGGGAAAAAGATCTTCCCGAGATATTGAATGATGGCCGGGATCCGTGCAATGCCTGATTGGATCATCTCCTGGAATAACATTCCCTGATAGGAGGGATCGGATGATGCCCTCAGCCCATACCAGATCAGTAAAGCCAATGCCCAGGAAGCGAACAGAGGCATCATCTTTGAGATCCTGACGGAAAAGACAAAACGAAGCAACAGAAAGGCGATAACAGGAATGATAACGGCTGTTTCCTTGGTGAGCAGGGCAAGCAGAAAAGTTATAAACTGGGCGAAAATGAGATAGACTTTGGATGTCTGGAAGAAATTGATGGTTAAGATAAGGGTGGCAAGGAAAAATATCATCAGGATCAGATCATTTCTGCCGGGTATCCAGGCAACCGTCTGGGTTAGCACCGGGTGAATGGAAAAGAGCAGCGCAAGCAGGAGGGCAGTTGTTTCAGGGATTTTAATTTTTTTAAGGAAAACAAACAACAGGCACACAGCAGTAAGATGAAAGATCAGGCTTCCAAGGTGGTAACCCCATGGTTTGATTCCGAAGAACTGGTTTTCGATGATCATATCGATCAGGAAAACGGGACGGTAATAAATATCGTTTTTAGGAACAAATAGACCCTGGTTGAACACCTGGAAAATATTGCCCAGTCGCTGGTTGAAACCGGCATGATCTATGACAAAAAACTGATCATCGAGGGCTGTGAAATCAAAGAAGATGATCTTTGCATAGAGCGCAACAGGCAACAGGATCAGCCAGAAAAATGGGGATTGCCAGAAAGGCTTTGAGCCTTCTTTCTTTTTTATCAACGGTTTTTGCAGATGCTGTTTTGAGTGCCGTTTGGGTTGTATGACCTTGGTCATGATCAGGAATTTTGGTAAAATTATAAACAATTTTGCCAAATGCATCCTCAAAACCTGAAATGCGATCGTTTTACAGAATCTAAAGGCGCCGGTTATTCTATATACCAGATTTTTCCTTCAAAAATTCCGTTCTGAATGATGACGGAATCCTGCTGTGGATTGGCTTCCGAGGGAAGACTTCCGCTGAAAGTACCTTTTACCCAACCTCCGTTTCCTTCCCAGGAGGTCACAGTTAATACCATGTTTCCTCCGTAATAAGAATAGTATCTGTTGCCCTGTGC
Organism: uncultured Bacteroidales bacterium; assembly: GCA_903925275.1. Classification (GTDB taxonomy): domain Bacteria; phylum Bacteroidota; class Bacteroidia; order Bacteroidales; family FEN-979; genus CAIVAT01. Next base: position 453 of record CAIYES010000160.1, on the reverse strand, counting down.
ATCTACATAGATAAAATAAAAGTCAGATTGGCCGGCATGAAATACTGAACCTGAGGCAACGGCTGAAGGCAATCCGATTTGAATATTATTAATATCAGGCTGGTAACCATCGTTTTGGAATGTACCGCAGTACTTCGATAATACACAGAACTTCCCAAATTTTGTATGAGAATTGTAGGTTATATTTAATGCTCCGATTTTAAAAGTCGAGTAGGGTTGCGGATCATCATCCTTCTTTTTCTTGCAGGCTGAAGCGATGAGAATCGCAGAAAGAAAAAGCACGCAAATGATTTTTGTTTTCATGGTTAATTGATTTAGTGCCTGTTTAAATTTTCTAATTAAGTTGTATTATCATATATAACCTGTGCCGTAGGCACAATAGACGGGTAGAAGTCGACCGGTTTAAACACTATCTCGTCCCGTACGGGACGAAATAATGCATCTATGCCCGTT
>CAIYES010000159.1 GCA_903925275.1 uncultured Bacteroidales bacterium | reverse complement strand
GTCTCAGTGATCGAAATCCTACGTGGCCACTCAAACAGTACAACTTGCTTTCCATGGATTCGCTGATGGTCTCAGTGATCGAAATCCTACGTGGCCACTCAAACGAATATAAGGCCAATCTGCTTTAGGCCAAAAAAGTCTCAGTGATCGAAATCCTACGTGGCCACTCAAACGAGTATGCTGCAAAGTGCACCAAAGAAGGTGAAGTCTCAGTGATCGAAATCCTACGTGGCCATTCAAACTTAGTAGGCTTTTGCACACGCAATGAAACTCTGTCTCAGTGATCGAAATCCTACGTGGCCACTCAAACTGCTGAAGATCGCAAAGGACTCAATTACCGCCTGTCTCAGTGATCGAAATCCTACGTGGCCACTCAAACTCAGTATAAACAATTAATTTTTCAGACATGACAGTCTCAGTGATCGAAATCCTACGTGGCCACTCAAACGCTGATGAACAATGTAAACTTTTATAACGTGACGGTCTCAGTGATCGAAATCCTACGTGGCCACTCAAACATTGACAGACTTGCAGACGTTGACACAATGGAGTCTCAGTGATCGAAATCCTACGTGGCCACTCAAACAGGGCAATATCCCATGACTAAACCCCCAAGAGAGTCTCAGTGATCGAAATCCTACGTGGCCACTCAAACCATGGCGAAACTGGAGGCTCTCAGAACATGATGTCTCAGTGATCGAAATCCTACGTGGCCACTCAAACATGCAGTAACCGACTCCGTGATCGAGAAGATCAAGTCTCAGTGATCGAAATCCTACGTGGCCACTCAAACACAAAGATATAAACTTTTCCTTATATCTATTGGGTTTCCTGAATTGTTTTCCGGTTGCAATAACGCCAAATTATGCATTAAGTCAAAAAAACATGGTTTTTCTTTGCATCAGCCAATAATCGAGATCTTCGGGCTTTTTGCCGTCAATTGTTCTCATCTTTGCCAGCGAACTGTGCGCGATGGGAAAAAAATACACTTTCGAATTTTTTGCTTCGGGCTTTTTCAACAACTCACATATCCTGGTTTTTAACCCCGGATCCTTCGCCGGGTTCGTCAGCCCAAGCCATACCGAATAATTGATGCGTTCAAACCCGTGTCTTTCCATCTCTTTGGCCACTTTCTGCAAGGTGCGTCCGTCGGTGATATCATACATTACGATAAATTGTGTTCCATGGTTGTTCATAACGATTTTATTAAGGCAGCCAATTGTTGCACCTCCCTGAACATGTGATTTTTCAATGTGGTAACACTCCCTGTGTAAGAAATCCGGTCGTCAAGCCCGGAAATAAAAAATTCAATCAGCCATTTCCGCTGGGTTTTTGAAAGTAGTCCTTCTTCCCGCACACCGGTTGATAATACTTTAGCTCTACTTTCAAGGATGGCAGTCACCAGCATTTTATCTATGACTGGGCGAAAAGGCTCCATAAGATCAAAAACCAGGGTTGGCTCTTTATACTGGTCGCAATGAACGATTCCCAATCCGGTGTCAAGTCCCGAGGATGAGATTACCGTATCCATCTGGTTCCGCAGCATCCCGTATAAATAGTTGATACTCGGATTAAAAAGGTCTGCCGGATTAAATTTTACCCGGTGAGAAAAAGTGAACGGTGCCGGTAATTTTATTCCTATGATTTGCCAATAGCGGCTGGCAGCATACGATTCGAGAAACATTACCTGCTTCTTCCAATCCGGGTTCGTTTGACTAAAAGCCTGGTTGATTTTTTTTATCTGTAAGGAAATCTCCTGTCTGGCTTTATCAAAAATTCCCTGAAGCGAAGGTTTCCGGTCGGTTAACCAGGCCATGGTTGCCAACTGCCCTTCAATCTTTTTTACAATCATCTCCATAGCCCAGGATGCCGCTTCAGGCGCTGACGTAAATTTGTAATGCTTCCTCCGTAAGGTGGTTATATTGATAAACTGTGCAGCGTATGTTCTCACAACCGGTAAGCCACAACGGTCGCAAATAATAAAAGGTATCTGGTGCAGGGTGGCGAGCTCAAGAGAAGGTGAACTGATACGGCAGGGAGCTGTCACCAGAATACTCGTTATCTTGTCCGGATGGATCATCCGTGATTCATTTTCTGCCTCAATGAAAAAACAACGGTTCTTAACACTGAGATTAAGTCCGCGGGTATCAAGTACGATTTGCATGGTAATTGGATTTTAAAAGTGATCATAACCGGCATATCGCCAACTCATACTATATTCACACTCCTCATCCGGGCCGATGCTCCCAAAGGCGTTTTGCAGCTTCCTGTAAACAGGATCCTCCTTGCCGTAAACCATCTGTAAAAAAGCGAGCCGTCCCCGGACAACCTGCCCGAGTTTTTCAATCCACTCCAGCACATGATGGTCGGGATAGGCATGGGCATACGCAAATACTTTCCTGTAATTGTCAAGGTCTTTTTCAAAATCACGGATAAAATCATCGGGAACAGTAATCTTTTTACCAATCACCAAACCGGTAACCTCCTTGGTGTCGTTTTTACCGAACCAATGTATTTTGTCAGGATCAGCCTTAAACCGATGTGACTGCATGATCGCCGTGATCTGGCTGAAATGGGTCTGGCTGATGGCAAGGTTCGATGAAAATGAAAGGTCATCCACATACCGGGTATAAACAAATCCGCTGCGGTTGGCCCAATGCAACAGATCATTGTCCAAGTCAATGGTGGCAAAGTTCGATAACGGTGGAGAAGTCGGGCTTCCCATGGGCAAACGATCGTGATAAACGACAAGCCTTGTTAGCACCTTCTCCGTTTCGGGTTCCAAGGAAAACAAACTGTAATTGTTAAAAAGATTGGTTACTTTATGTATATCAACCTGATAGAAAAAACTATCAAGATCAATATTGAGAAGATACTTTTTCCCAAGGTGGCGCGATGCATTGGTAAATATGTTTCGCTTGTCGGTGTCATTTCCGCACGACCTGATGAACCCGTAAGCCGCATCGGTCTTTTTTTTACTGTAAAGCCATTGAAGGCTGTCGCTGATCCGGCTAAGGATAGGTTTCAGCGGGCCTTTGGGAGTTTCAATGGTTCGTTTTTCCTTCTTGCCCGGTTTAGGGATCTGGAATGTGGTGTAATGTTCATCCGGTCTTAACTCCAGAAGCGCTTTAACGCTTATTGAAAGGAAAAGCGCAAGGTCGGGGATTGTTTTTACTCTTTCAATCATGGTGCGATGTATTAGCAAAGGTGAAATTTCCGGCATGGCGGCCCTGCAGGGAAGAAATCCCCACAGGGCAGCTAATTCCGGAATACAGGGTCTGTTCCAAAAGCTAATATTACCTCAACCCGGTCATCCCCCCTGGCAAAGGGTTTCCCCCTTTCTCCTTTAGGAGAAGGGGTCAGGGGGTTGAGGTGAAAATGTTAAGTCAGGATGTCAAAGAACAGGTATTGCGCTGGCCGGTCCTGACAAATGAGCATGCCTTGACGCTCATCTATCTGTATCCGGTCAAACCACCTTTTCAAGGATCCCGTACCCGAAAGCCTTTCCGTTTCCCAGGGTCAGGTAATCGGGCAGAAGCAACCCGACCGAAAATTTCAGGTTGAATGCAAGATACTGGTGGTTTTTGTAGGTCTGCCGCCTGGGTTCAATGGCCGGTATGTCGATCAGGCTGATCTCGGGTACCGGAAGATCGATGCCCAAATACTTGAACATGTCTTTTTCGAGATGCTTGCTGATCGCCTCCTCAAGCATGGCCATTTTACGCATCGCCCCGGCCGATTCAAACTCCCGGTGCAGGCCGGCATTCAGCGGAAGGTAGTTGTGAAGCTGATAAATTACGGGCTCGGCAACCGCTTCAATCTCCTGGTTTGACTCTTTCAGCATCGAAAAGTAAACCATCATCTGATGGCTTACCTTAACCGGTCCGGGATACAACGCCATAAGCTGGCTGAGGGCATAAGCTCCTTCGTTGATGCCGGTAACCAGGAACTGTCCGCCCGTGTAGTGATAGATGATCAGCGGATATCCCGGCTTGTTTTGGCTGGTTTGTTCATCGTGGTTATGAAAACGGGAAGTATCAACGCCCTGCTCCTTTAACATCGCGCTGTTGCGGTGCATCAGCCCCTTTACCGCATCGCGCACCCATTCGCTGCCCGGGTTAAAATAGGGTTCCCGCGGTTCATCCAGGTTCAGGAAAGGAATGATACGATAGGTTATCATGGAAATCATCATGGGAATAGTTATTTTTAGTTGTTAACCGGTTCATCTACCAGATGGCATACAAGTTCAAGAAACGTAAAGACCAGCCGGGGCAAGGCATATTTACCGGGAAAATAAGCAGAACTTCGTGATTTTTTGTGGGCGACATGATTGCCATATTTACTGCATGTTTTGTACATGCTTATTGCCTGTGACAACAATTCTGCAGGCAATGCCCGCGGATGCATCGCCTCAAGAATTCTGCGGGTGCGGCTGCCTTGTCCATCATCGAACTCCGAAGGTTGTTTGCCCAGTTTAATCAAACAGCCGGCATCAACAATATCTTCAAGCAACCGGCGCAGCATGGCAAGGTTGGTAACAATGCCGGCACGGTCTAAAGTTCCCTGGTTCTGAAGCACATCTATCAGCAACTCCTGTTGCTCCTCATCCAAATGGGAATCAATCGCTTTAAAAACATCAACAAATCGCCGGCGGATGGCTGTTTCGGGCAAATCGTTGATCGCTTCTTTCAACCAGCCAAACATTCCTTCATGTTCACTTCTTTTCAAAAAAACCCTGGTAATGCCCTCCAGGTCTTCACGAAAGTCTTCCGGACTTTCACTGTTTACACAAAATGGGATTGCCCGGTTGTAATGGTGTTCAATGTCGGTAAGCTGCTGCAGGGCATGAAAAACGAAATTGGAATGAGCGTTCCCCTCCTGCCTTGGTTCGAGGAAACAACGCCCGTCAAGAATCACGGCTTTCAGTCGCCGGGTCTCCTTTAGCGCATCCATTCCGTCTTCGAGGTTGTGAAAGTACACCACCTCAAACCCTGCCTGCAATGCTGCTCCCTTAAGTTGGAGGCAGTATGCAGGGTCATCATCGATGAGGAGGATGCGGGGAGGGTTCATGGGACTAATCTGAATCTAATTGCCCGTAACCCACATTGGTTTTTGCGCCAATACCATTTTGTACCAGGATTTTTGTCAAAAGATCATTCTTCTGTTCCATAGATAAAAGACCGTTTTCATGTAAGATGAAACGAAACTCCAGTTCAACCCCCGGCAGCATTTTTAAAAACATGATCGGAACAGGATTTTTCAGCATTGACCGTTCATAGGACATCTCTCTTTTTACATGCGGCGTGATGCTATCACCTCCAAGATATTGATTAAATGTAGTTGGAAAATGGCTTGGCGCTGAAATATAACTGTCAAGGAAAACATCCTGCCTGTAATTGGAAATGAGTTTTCCCTCAATTTTGCCGTCAAATATCTCCTCTTCAAATGCGACAATTTTATGGTATTGTTCTGGGTTTGCCTTGAACCTGTTCAGCCCATCGGAAGAAAATTGTTCATTATTAAGCCAGCAACTTATCTGGAATGCCTTTTCCAGCTTGTACCTGATTTTCCGCCTGTGATCTTGCGGAAAAGCCGAACGTAATGCTCCTTTAAGACTATGACCCCGGATTACCGGCATCCCGGTTGAGTAATCGAACTCAAATCCGAGCTTCAGCTCCCCGGTGGAGGTGCTTTCATGTTTGACACCGATGCCGGTGACTAATCCCGGATAAAGGACTTTAAGCCTTACCGGGGTTGTCTCTTCTAATCTTGGCACCTGCGTCAACCCCACGGACTTGAGCTGATCAAGTCTTGTTTTAAAAAAACCGGGGGCATAATCGTCATCTTTTTTATCGGCCCATCTGAACTCATGGTAGTAGCCTTTCTGAAAGAGCCATGAATTATTACCATTACTTGTAAATCTCATATCGTTTTCATTTAACATGGTCAGAAATTGCACTAATTAAGATCGTTTTCCTCTTTTGAAAAGGAATAGGTCCTTAGCATGATTTTTAAGGCAATTGCGGCATCAACAATATTATTGCGTAACCTGTTCCGCTCGTTCCTGTCATTGATGTGATGTAGAACATCCTGCCGCAGCATTTCTGCCCCGGCATCCGGTGAATTATAAATAATCTGGGCGATCGCCTCAATGATCTTACGGGTATCACTATCACGGTTATCGGAATCCGAAAGATAAAATTGGATGGTAGGGACTACGCCACTCATGACGATGCTGGCGCCAAATGAGGAGATGGCCCCGTTATATGCCCCGGGAACAATATTATTCATGGCAATCCCCTTGTTCCTGATGGCCTCATCTGCTATTTTTAAATATCTGTCGACTGATTTCATAATGTCAGAGTTTAATGATTTTGCAATATCCGTATCCCAGGCTCGAATTTGCTCCGATCTGGACAATTTTTGAATTAATGTTAGCAGAATAACGATCCTCCCCGATGCTGACGGTGTAGAAAACCAGACGGCTTTGGTGAGGCAGGATTTGCTCATACCATAGGTTTTTGCTTTCACCGTTTTCGAGATTGTTCCTGGCAATAACAGGAAGATTATAGTTGCTGCAGGCATCTTTGAAATCATCATGGTGCATGAGCACGATGTTGTTGCCGAGCAGGCCTACAAGTGCGGTAATGGTTACCGGGGTTGAACCAACATTTTCATAATCTTCAATGATTAGTTCATTAACTTCTGAACCTATAATCATCGGCGAACCCGAAGTTACATTCGGCAATGATAATATTTCAGCTTCGATACTTGGGAAATTCAATCCCAGCATTATACTTTTTTCAATAAAATTCTCAAGGACAATTTTACTGGTAGCCATAAAATAGGGTCGTTGGTTGCTTCTCACAGGTAACCCTATGATCTGTGCTTCATGGAAGATCGTGTTGCCTTTTGAGTTATCAACCCCCTCGCTTTCCTGACTGATTTTCTTTCCGAAAATACCATCTGCCAAGCCACTGAGTATTTCTTTTTCAGGCCCTTCTGTAAAAAACTCCCTGAAAGCGCCTTTAAGGGAAGAAGCATAAACGCAGGGCAACTGCGTTACTGAATCACGCTGGATCATTTTATCAATGATACCGTAGTTTGTATCGCCACTCCCTGCATGCATGTTCGACTGGCAATGAATAATAAAACAATTTGGTTTATACATGGCGTCTATTATTAAAATGTTAGTTGTTCAATTTTAAACTGGTTAAATCCTGCATTTCTATAAACCTGGTATGATTTGAGTTCATCAATTATCGGTTGTGGCCGGTCGGTAATTAAAACTGATCCTCGTTCAAGAAGATTGATTTTGGATGATTTTTGCATGTCATCCGCTTTGCTGCTGATATTGTAATACCTCCTGGTGTGCACATTGGTTTTAATAAACCTGAAGTCAACCGTATTGGTTATGGCAAGATTGACTTCCTCCAGGATTTCAGGCCTGCAGTAGGCATCACTTAATAGCGTAACCTTAACTTTACCTGCAGGGATATCCCCCTCACCGAACAACAGTTCTTTTTCCTCTTTGAAAGAAATGCGAAACAGGCTTTGATCAGCACCAAAAGGAACTATGACAGCTCCTGGCTGTTCACCCGCATTAAAGTAAGATGTTGTCAGGTAACACCCGAAAGAGAATCCCTTTTTCAACTTGTAGAAAAACTGCTTGTAGTATGAATCGTCCTCCACATTTCCTGAAAACGATTTGGTTATTCCAACCTGGAATGATTCAACAAAAACATCCTCAGGACTCAGCCAGTGGTCCTCGGACACCTCCTTCCACAATATGCTGGCATAATGCTTTGGATCCAGGTTTGTATAAAACGAGTTGGCAGTGCGGGAGAAGGAGAAGGTAATATTATCGTTATCCGATTTTGCCAGGCAAACAGGGCTCTCATGATTCCTGTCAGTGTAAAACTGATGATCCTGCCCTGCTACGACAAATTTCTTGTTTCCATTCAATAGAAACAGCGAAGAAATCCGGGATATTTTTCCCCATTGGGTAGATGCACCTGGTTCGTCTCCCATAAAACCGGTTGTTCCGATCAGTGATTTTTTTTCTTCAGGAGTTCCTCCCAGAATTCCCTCTTTGACCAGAAAAACATAGCGCAGGAGTCCAAGCACTGTTGTCTGTTGCGGAAACATCCTCGACCTTACCAGGTAATTTCTTATCTGTCCATCATTTGTTGACTTATCAACAGAATTAAATGTATTTTCACCGCCAAAAAAATAACTACCGATTGGTGTTATTTCAACTAAATATGTTTTATTTTCCATCTTCCTGGCCGTTTAAAAATTTTAAAATTCGAAGAAAGTTATATATCTCCCCGGTTGACTTTTCGGATTCTTCATTTCCAGCACAGCCGTTATTGACAGTATAAATCTCGTAACAAAGGTTGGCAACAGAATTGACGAAATCTTCATGCTTTATATCTTCAAAATTCTTTTTAAGGAAATTAGATACTCTGTCCCTGTCATTCCCGATAATCCTGTAAACCCCGGTATTCTGCCGGAAATGATGAATAATTGAACTTACAAAAGCACTGTCTTCCGTAAAATATCTGCCTGCATCCAGGTAAGCATTCCTTACCGGATCGGTTTTGCTGTTTGGCAGTTCAATTTCAAAACTGCTTCCGCTGTGTTTGACAAGAGAGATACAGCAGGTATTCCTGTTTATCTTTGCCCTGTGAAGCTGCTGGTCTGCTTTCATCAATGCCTCAGATAAAGGAAATTTATAATAGGTTATTGACACCCCAAACGACAAAGTGGGCTTGATCTGAACGTCGTCAGCCGTCAACAAGGGCAGCGCACTGAAACATCTCACAAAAGAGTCGTTTACGGTCGCTAGAAGTTCAACTATGTTGTCATTTGTATGGCCAACTACAGGGGCCAGGAACAGCACATCATCCCCGCCAATATATATCGGGGTCCCTCCATAGCCCAATATAAGTTTTGCGGTTTCGTCACCCCATTTGAACAGGCTTGCAGACAAATTCTTCAACTCCTTTTCATAATCGCCCCTTATTGCCTTGATATACTTGCCTACTTTGTCACCATCTGCCTTGACAACACAAATATATTTATGGTAGTTCTTAAAAACTTCGGGTTTTCCCCGTTTATTGAAAAGGTTTTTCATTTCCATCATCAGGTTCTCTTCATCCTCATCACTTTCCCCTGATTGATAGCAGTATTTTTTCACCAGTTCCCTATACCCTGCCGGGTTTACATGGCGAATATCCCGGGTACTGATTTCAGGTATGGATTCAAACCTTACTTCACCAAAGACATCCTTCTCTTCAAAATGATCCGATATCCATTTTTTCCCATCTACCTTTAAGGTATTTACTGACCGAAAAAAATTCAACAACAGGTTTAGGCTCTCCCTTTGTTCCCAGCTATTTCTTAACTCGGCAGTATCCAGAAGGTTGTTTCCTGCCAGCAAAGGATTCTCATTTATTCCTGTAGAATATTCCACAGAATATATACGAAAATAAGCCGAAAGGAATTTCTTTGCATTTTGGTTATTGATCCAGGTTGCAACCTCATCCAGAGCACTATTCTTTGCATCCTCAATCTGCCTGACCGAAATAACGTCTGATTTTTTGAGGAATATCCTGTCAGGGTAGAGCCCAATACCCTTGAGTGAATCAGGGTCATAAGATGGAACG